>CANIYB010000075.1 GCA_947471105.1 Cytophagaceae bacterium | reverse complement strand
GGAATCTCAAGGAACCTATTGGGTCAATATGCCCGATTTTGCGAGCTCGGTCAATTCCGTGCAAATACAGCGGGGGGTGGGAACTTCTACGAACGGTGCCGGTGCTTTTGGTGGATCGGTTAATATGCAAACGAATCATTTTGAAGCGAAGCCATATGCGGAAATAAATGCTTCAGGTGGATCTTTTGGAACCCTAAAGACAACGCTGAAAGTAGGTTCAGGGTTGTTGAGTGGTAAATTTACCGTGGATGGGCGTTTGTCTAAAATCGTTTCGGATGGCTACATTGATCGTGCCTCTTCTAATCTGCAATCGGCTTATTTGTCGGCTGCATATTTTGGCTCAAAAAGCTTTGTGCGCGTCAATTATTTTCTTGGCAAAGAGAAGACTTTTCAGTCCTGGTATGGGACTCCAGAATCTCGCGTGAGCGGTTCTAAAACTGAGATGCAGGCTTATATTGAGCGCAATTATTTGTCGACCGCGGAGGCCGATAACTTATTGAAATCTGGTCGGACCTACAATTATTATACCTATGCTAACCAAACGGATAATTATGCACAGGATCATGTGCAATTGTTGACAAACCATCGAATTTCCGCTGCCTGGAATTTAGATTTCAATGCCCATTATACCTATGGAAGAGGGTATTATGAAGAATTCAAGCCTGAAACTGCTTTAGAAAATTATGGAATAAATTCAAAAATTAGTACGGATTTGGTGCGCCAAAAGTGGTTGGATAATGATTTTTATGGAACGACTTTTTCCTTGCAATACGAAGGATCTACCAAGATTAAATTTAATTTTGGAGGTGCTTGGAATCGATATGTGGGGAGACATTATGGACTCATTACGGAGGGAAAATCCTTGCCTGTTTCCTATAAAAACTATGAGTGGTATCGGAGTAAATCCCAAAAGACCGATTTGAACTTCTATGCAAAAGCTAATTTGGTTTTAGCCGATCGTTGGAATGCCTACCTTGACTTGCAATACCGAACGGTGGGACATACGATGTTGGGTACGGCGGATAAGTTTTTGACATTAACCAATCAAAATAGCTATCAATTTTTTAACCCCAAAGCGGGTTTGACGCATCAGATTTCAGACGAAGCAAAAATTTATTCTTCGATCTCCTTGGGCAGCAAAGAACCTAGTCGGCAAGATTTTGTAGACAACCCAAATTCTGCACCCCGACCCGAATACCTACAAGATTTTGAGCTAGGGTATCAACGAGCTGGAAAAAAATATGCTTTGCAATTGAACGGTTATTTCATGAAATATAAGGATCAATTAGTCCTCACGGGAGCCTTAAATAATGTAGGCGAAGCGATTCGCACGAATGCTCCGGATAGTTATCGGTTAGGTCTGGAGGCTTCCTTGAATTATCAAATTTTGCCACATCTCCTTTGGTCAGGAAATTTGACATTGAGCCAAAACAAAATTCAGAATTTTAATGAGAAGTTGACCGACTATGAAAATTACGCCGAGGTCATTATTCCACATGGTACAAGCGATATAGCCTATTCCCCAAATGTTATTGCTGGGAATACGATTACCTATAAAAGAGGAGCATTTGAGGGAGCGCTTTTATCTAAATATGTGGGCGAGCAATATTTAGATAATACGTCAACGGAAAAGCGCTCGTTGTCTGCTTATGTCACTCAAGATTTGAGATTTAGCTATGTGTTTTCTCCACACATCAGCTCTACTTTATTGATGAATAATGTGTTGAATTCGATGTATTCGTCCAATGGATATACCTATAGTTACCTATATGCTGGAGAATTAACGACGGAAAATTTTCAATATCCTCAGGCGGGGTTCAACTTTTTATTGGGGCTTAATATTCGATTGTAGGAAATTTTCAATGGTTAGGCCTTGTTGGGAAATAAGGCTTAACCAAAATAACTATTCCATCAAATCCCAATGCCATCCCCATTTGGCCAGTCGGTAGCGAACCGAATACCATAAAACACCTAGGCCATAGATGGAGCTTCGTTTAAAATTGATCGACGAGGCCTCTTCGAAATATTTAGTCGGGCAGGTTACTTCGCCTACCTCAAATCCCTTCCAAAACAATTGCAACACCATTTGATTATCAAAAATAAAATCGTTGTCACATTTTGTGAAGTGTACGGCTTCTAATGCTTCCTTTGAAAATGCACGATAACCTGTGTGGTATTCTGAGAGTTTTTGGTCAATTAATATATTTTGAAACAAGGTTAATAGTCGGTTGGCAATGTATTTATAGATAGGCATGCCCCCTTTTAATGCGCCTTTTCCTAAAATTCTCGAGGCAAAAACTACGGGGTATAAGCCATTGCCGATAATTGAAATCATGGCTTTCAATAACATGGGCGTGTATTGGTAATCGGGATGCAGCATGATGACAATGTCACCGCCTAAGGATAGTGCTTTTGTATAACATGATTTTTGATTTCCGCCATAGCCGAGGTTTTTATCATGCTGGACGATGTGCTTGATGCCAATTTTTTTCGCTACTTCTACGGTATTGTCTGGGCTATAATCATCTACTAAAATCACTTCGTCCACCCAATCATGCGGTATTTCTTGATATGTTTTTTCTAATGTTAAAGCGGCCTTGTAAGCCGGCATCACGACGATAACCTTTTTCCCTTCGTACATAATTTTTGGCTAATTTTTGCGACCTTTGTGTCGCCTAATGGTAAAATTAAATATTTATGAGCGAATCTCTATTTTTTCTTCTTTTTTCAATCTTGGTCATAGCTGTTATGCTTGTGGATTTAGGGATTTTCAAAAAGGCAGGAGCTGCGGAGGTTACTTTTAAAGAGGCGGGTTTTTGGACGGGAGCTTGGGTACTTTTAGCCATATCTTTTTACTTTTTTTTAGGGAAATTTGGAGGAATGGTGCATGGCATTGTCGATTTAAATGGATTAATTGCCGTCAAACAATTGTATGCTCCACATATAGATTTGGGGATGGGCACATTTGAGGACCAACTAACTATTTTTCAAAATAATTTATCGCTTGAGTTTATAACGGGATATTTGGTCGAATATTCGTTGTCGGCCGACAATGTATTTGTCTTCATTTTAATTTTCAATTCCTTTGGTGTTCAAAAGCGGTATTATAAAAAGATCTTGGTTTGGGGAATTTTAGGAGCCATCATTTTGCGTTTAATTTTCATCTTCTTGGGGGCGGCCTTGTTGCAAAAATTTGATTGGATCATTTATGTTTTTGGGGCATTTTTAGTGTATACCGGAGTGAAAATTTTATTTACCAAACAACATGATGAGGAGATTAATCCGGCCGAACATCCCATCGTAAAATTTTTATCACGGTACTTTAATGTATATCACCGGAATGTCATAGGCCGATTTTTCGTTCGGATGAAAACGGGAAAATTATTTATTACGCCTATTTTCGTGATCGTGGTGGTGATTGCTTTTACGGATATATTGTTTGCGGTGGATTCAATCCCTGCTATTTTTTCCATTTCCAAAGACCCTTACATTGTCTTTTTCTCCAATGTTTTTGCGGTGATGGGGCTACGTTCCCTGTTCTTTTTCCTTTCGAGTTTGATGGGCTTGTTTCGCTTTTTGCCTATTGGGCTCGGTGTGTTATTGAGTTTCGTAGGTTTGAAAATGCTAGGGCATCATTACTTATCTGCAATCGGTTTTGGCACTCTTTCCTCTTTAGCGGTGATTGTTGGTATTTTAGCGACCAGCATTATTTTGAGCTTACTTTTCCCAGAGAAGGAAGAAGTCAAATAGTTTACACCCACTCCTGAGTCATTTTTCGATATTGCAAGGGCGGTACTTTCATCCATTGCTTAAACTGTTTATTAAAGTGCGATAAGTTGCCAAATCCACTTTCGAAACAGATTTCCACCATCGTTTTTTGGGTAGTTCTAAGCATTTGGCACGCATGCTTAATTCTAAATTCGGTCACAATTTCGACAAAAGTCTTTTGGGTTACCTTTTTGAAATAGCGACAAAAAGCCGTTTCCGTCATGTTGGCCAAATGCGCCACTTCATCCAAATGGACTTCTTGCGTATAGTGCGCAATGATGTACGCATATATTCGATTAATTCGCTCTAAGTCAATTTTAGAAACGGTATAGCCTCCTTCATTGGTGTCAATGGGCTGAACGTCCGCGCCGCCCATCGTCAGGGAATGTAAAATTTGAAGAAAAGCTAAGAGCCTTGGGAAAGGGGCTAATTCCTTTAATTTTAGCATTTCTCTGGCTATTCTGTCCTGTGTAGGTCCTAAAATAGTTAGGCCACCTTTAGCCCGATCAAACAACTGGCGAATGTTTTGACAAGCATCATTTTCAAGAAATTTATCCCCTAAAAAATCTCTTTTGAAATGAATAACAATAGCCTGAGCGGCATCAGATGTTTCGTCTGAGCCCAACCAATCATTGCGGTGGTTTTGCCAACAATGAGGCAAATTAGATCCCAAAAGCACTAAATCACCCGGACTAAAATCAGAAATTTGATTGCCGATGAAGCGCTTTCCTTCACCAGAAATTATTAAGGTTAGCTCAAGTTCAGGATGAAAATGATAAGGCGCATCAAATCGAGCTTGCACAATCTCCTTCAACTGGATCGGCTGATTTATGTTTTCTGACAAATGTTCAAGGCTCGCCTTCATATTAATATTTTACCTCAATTTTTATACGGAATTGAATTTAGGATAAAATTGCATTATTTTTTACAAATTTTGACGTGGTTTTTGATTTTAATTCATGTCAATTTTGTGAAAAATAATCGCGATGTTATCAAAAACTTATCCCTTAGAGTCAAATCAAATTGCTGATTTTCAAAAAAATGGACATGTTTTCTTAGAAAATGTCCTACCCCTTGAAGAACTAAAACCATACCGGGAAGCCATTCGTGCCTGGGCCGTTGATTTTAAAAAAAATCAAAAGCCGATGGAAGAAAGGGACACCTATGGCAAGGCATTTCTGCAAATGATGAACCTATGGGAGGAAAATGAGTTGATCAAGCAATTTTCTTTAGCCAAGAGATTTGGGAAAATCGCAGCTGAATTATTGGGCGTAAAGAATGTACGTTTATATCATGACCAAGCTTTATTTAAAGAGCCTGGCGGAGGCTTAACTCCTTGGCATCAAGATCAATATTACTGGCCGATGGACACCGACAAAACAGTAACGATGTGGATGCCTTTGGTCGACATAGAAGATGGAATGGGGATGTTGACTTTTGCTTCCGGCAGTCAGCATGTGAGTCTTCCCCCTATTGGAATTTCAGATGAGTCTGAAAAAATGATAAGTGAATTTGTCGCAGAGCATAAATTTCCGATCGTCGCCCAAAAAACGATGAAAGCTGGGGATGCCACCTTTCATCGCGGTTGGACTTTACATGCGGCCCCTGGAAATGAAACCACCCACATGCGTGAGGTGATGACTTTAATTTTCATGGACGCCGACATGCGGGTGACTGAACCTACAAATCCAAATCAAGAGGCCGATAGGCAGCGTTGGTTCCAAGGATTAGTGCCCGGTTCCTTAGCTGCTTCGCCGATTAACCCTATTATTTAAGGTCGGGACAATCACAAGATTTTTTCTTAAAAAGTGACCACTTTTTCTTGTAAGGCTTTTGCTTGTAGCGATTGCTCGCGCATGAACCTGCCAGAAAAAAGACACAAAGCAATATCGAAAAATACCGCATTATTTTAATTTAGATTTTAAATACGTGATGGCCATATCCCAAGCAACCTCTGTCGATGCTTTGTCATAGATAGGGTTAGAAGGATTGGCAAATCCATGATCTGCATCAAAACTCTTAATCATTAATTTTTTTCCAGCCAGTTTCATATTGGCATCAAACTCAGCGACCACTTGGGTCGATATGAATTTTTCCTTCCCCGCAAACAATCCTAATACATCTGTTTGAAGTAATTTTAATTGCTCCACATCTTTCACCGGCATGCCATAATACATCACGCAAGCCGCGGCTTGTTTTCCATTTAAAATGGAGGCCTTTAAAGATAATGCGCCACCAAAACACCAACCTACCGTAGCGATTTTTGCTTTGGGCCCAACATATGAAATGGCCCCTTTTATAATGGATTCTAATCTAGCTGGATTGGCTCCTCCCATTAATTTACCAGCTTCTTCCCGGCTAGTTGCCACTTTCCCATCATACATGTCTAAGGCTAGGACATTGACATTGCCCAATGTGGAATAAAAATGTTCAGCCTCTCTTTTGATGTGGTCATTTAAACCCCACCATTCCTGGAATACAAATAAGGTATAATTAGTAGGCTTATCCGCTGGGATATAAAATCCTTTAGCCATGGTTCCATCTGGAGTATTAAATTCAACCATCACGCCACCCGCTTTACTGACGTGCTTATAGGCTTTTGGCAAAGCATGTGATTTCATAAATGCCTTATTGGAGGCCATTAATTGCATTTGATCTTTGGTCGAAAAGCAAATAGACTGAGCAAAAAGCATGTTGGTCATGAAAGCCAACAATGCCACTAGAGTAATTTTTTTCATCATGTTGAAGGATATTTTAAATATTTTTTATAAAAATAAACGAAAATTTGTGATTTGAAGTAACTTTGACATTACCTATTATAAAATACAACACTATGAAAAAGTTTTTGTTCGGTATAAGCCGAATTATTTTTGCAGTTTCTTGTTTAACTCTCCTGTTTTTTCAACAAGCAATCGCTCAGGATAAAAATCCACTCTTAGGAAAAAAAGTCCTTGTTTTTTCTTCCACCAAAGGATTTCGTCATGGCTCCATCGGATCCGGTAAGACGGCTTTGTTGAAAATGGCCAAGGAGAAAGGCTTTCAAGTGGATACTACTGAAAACGCAACGGTATTTACTGAAAATAATTTGAAGCAGTATCGTGTGGTTGTTTTCTTAAATACCACAGGAAATATTTTAAATGATGCTCAACAAAATGCGTTTGAGCGATTTATTCAAGCAGGTGGCGGATATTTTGGTATTCATTCAGCGACGGACACGGAGTACGACTGGCCTTGGTATGGAAAATTAGCGGGTGGATATTTCGCCTCGCACCCTGGCCGTCCAAATGTGCAAAAAGGTAAAATGAATGTGGTTGACAATACACACATTTCTACTGCACATATGCCGGCGTCTTTTGATCGCACAGATGAATTTTATGACATTAAAGAATTTAATAAAGACGTTAAATTATTGGTGACTGTTGACGAAAAATCATACAAAGACGGTAAAATGGGAGATTTTCACCCAATGGCTTGGTACCATGAATATGATGGGGGTCGGGCATTTTATACCAACTGGGGTCACACGAATGAGACATTTTCTGAGGAATTGGTACTCAAACATATTTGGGGAGGACTTCAATATGTATCTTCAGGACCCGATCAAAATTACAAGAAGAAGTTGAGAACCGAAATGGCACCAGAAGACAATCGTTTTACGAAAACAATTTTGGATCGTAGTTTAGATGAGCCTATGGAATTAGCGGTGGCTAATAGTGGTAAGATATTTTATGCGGAACGTAAAGGGAAGTTGAAAATGTATGACCCTAAAAAAGGCAAAACAAAAGTGGTTGCTAATTTGAACGTATATACCAAGCAGGAATATGGTTTAATGGGCTTGAATATTGACCCTAACTTTGATTCAAATAATTTCATGTATTTGTATTACTCGCCACCATCAGGTCAGCCTGATACAGCACAGCATTTATCTCGTTTTGTATATGATAACGTGAAGGATACTTTGCTGATGGATACAGAAAAGATTTTATTGCGCGTTCCTGTAAAGCGCGTGGAGTGTTGCCACACCGGTGGATCTATTGCTTGGGATAAAGTGGGAAATTTATATTTGTCAACCGGTGATGATACAAACCCATTTGCATCGAATGGATATAGTCCAAGTGACAATCGTCCAGGCCGATCGGGTTGGGATGCAAGATCGACTAGTTCAAATACGAACGATTTAAGGGGTAAGATTTTACGTATTAAACCCACGCCGGAAGGTGGTTATACGATTCCTGCGACCAACTTATATCCCGAAAAAATCTATCATGCTAAGCAAGAAATTTATGTGATGGGAAATCGAAACCCTTACCGTATTTCTGTGGATCAGCGTACCGGCTATTTGTATTGGGGAGAAGTAGGTCCAGATGCTGGGGAAGCTTCCAAGAAATTCGGACCTCGTGGACACGATGAAGTAAATCAAGCGCGTGAAGCCGGGTATTTCGGTTGGCCTTTATTTGTGGCGGATAATCGACCTTATAATCAGCGTGATTTTAAAAATGATAGTACATGGGCTGTATTTAACCCACGTGCTCCAGTCAACGATTCTCCACACAATACAGGTTTTGCACATTTACCTCCTGCTCAAAAAGCATTCATTTACTACCCTTATGTGGACTCACCAGAGTTTGGTCCTGTAGTAGGAAAAGGGGGTCGAAATGCGATGGCAGGCCCTGTCTATTATAGAGATGACTATCCAGCGGAATCTAAAACTAAGTTCCCGGCCTATTATAATGGTAAATTAATTGCGTACGATTGGGCAAGAGATTTAATTTATACAGTGTCTATGAAGGAAAACGGTGATTTTTCAAATATGGATCGCTTCTTGCCATCGATTCCTTTTTCACATCCGATGGATATGCAATTTGATAAAAATGGAACACTTTTTGGTCTTGAATATGGTCCAAACTGGTTTGCTCAAAATGATGAGGCCGTTTTATATAAATTGGAATACAATGCTGGAAATCGTAAACCCTTGGCCGTATCTTCTGCAGATAAAAAAGTAGGGGCGACTCCTTTAAAGGTTAAGTTTTCTTCAGCAGGTTCTCAAGATTATGATAATGATAAAATTACCTATGCTTGGAACTTTGGCAACGGACAAACAAGTAATGCCGCGAATCCAGCCATCACTTTTTCTAAGTCAGGGGTTTATGAAGTTTCCTTAAAAGTGAAAGATTCTCAGGGAAATGTGAGCACATCCCAACTGACCATTCGGGCAGGTAATGAAGTTCCTGAGGTTGAAGTGGCCATTGAAGGCAATAAGACTTTTTATTGGAATGATAAACCTGTTAAATATAAAGTATCGGTTTCAGATAAGGAGGATGGGAGTTTGGCGAATAAAAAAGTAGCTGAAGAAGATGTGATGGTGAGTGTCAATTTCTTAGATGGCTATGACAAAACAGTTATTGCACAGGGACATCAGGCGAATATATCTTTTTCTACTGGAAAGAGGTTATTGGATTTGTCGGATTGTAAGGCTTGTCACGCAGCTGATAAAAAGTCGATCGGGCCTTCTTACATGGATTTAGGCAAGAAATATAAGGCAAATGCTCAGACGATTGACATGCTTGCGAAGAAAATCATCAACGGTGGT
>CANIYB010000074.1 GCA_947471105.1 Cytophagaceae bacterium | reverse complement strand
TGATTGAAAAACAGCATCGAGTACTCGATGTAGGTACCGGGTCCGGTTGTATCGCCTTGACTTTAAGTATTGAAACCGATGCAGCCATTTTTGCGTGGGATGTTTCCGAAGGAGCATTGGATATTGCAAAAAATAATGCGAGTCTTTTGGGCGCTCAAGTTAGCTTTCAGCGTCAAGATATATTTGAATGGGAGCAAACAACGGATACTTGGGATTTTATTGTTTCGAATCCTCCTTATGTGCTGGACCAAGAGAAAAACGAGATGAGTTCAAATGTACTTGATTTCGAACCTCATTTAGCTCTTTTTGTTCCAGATCAAGATCCGTTGAAATTTTATCAGACACTGGGTACCTTTGCTTGGAGCCGTTTAAATCCGGGTGGCTGGTTGGCCGTTGAAATCAACCGAGCTTATGGACTTGAAACGGAAAAGCTGTTTAGGCAGATTGGATTTTCGACAACGGAATTACATCAAGACTTTAATGGAAACGACCGTTTTGTACTGGCTCAAAAATAGTTTTTCAACAATATTTATTTATTCTTCCTGAAAATTGAACTTTTATCCTGTAAAAAGTATTTTGGTACGAAAATGTAAAGGAGATTTTTATTTATTGTCTACCTTTGCCAAACAAAAAAACCATAAAAATTTTTTACGATGAATAAGAAAATTTGGATTGCTTTAGCAGTAGTTGTTGCCTTAGTTTTCTGGGGTATTGGTTCTAGAAACGGAATGGCGACGAGTGACCAGGAAGTTAAGGCTTCATGGGCGAATGTTCAAAGTGCTTATCAAAGACGTTCGGATTTAATTCCCAATTTGGTTAAAACAGTACAAGGGGTAGCTAATTTCGAAAAGTCTACGTTGACAGCTGTGATTCAAGCACGTGCAAGTGCGACGCAAATGAAGTTAGATGCGAAAGATTTGAGTCCTGAAAACATGCAAAAATATCAAGCAGCTCAATCTTCTTTAGGAGGCGCTTTATCTCGATTAATGGTGGTATCTGAAAATTATCCTCAACTTAAGGCGACCGAGAGTTTCTCTGAGTTACAATCTCAATTGGAAGGCACTGAAAATAGAATAAAAGAAGAGCGTGATCGTTTTAATGAATCAGTTAAGAACTATAATTCATTGATCGTGACGTTCCCTAATAGTTTAATTGCTTCTTTTTCTGGATTCGTAGAGAAGGGTTTTTTCCAAGCGGAAGCTGGGTCTGATAAAGCACCTGAGGTGAATTTCGACGAGAAAAAATAAGATGCATTTATCTGAGGACCAACAAAAACAAATTTTGCAATCCATCCAGGAGGCTGAACTAAAGACCTCCGGAGAGGTACGCGTACATATTGAAAGTCATTGTGAAGGGCACCCGGTCGAAAGAGCGAAGGTGCTCTTTTTTGAATTAGGTATGCACCAAACTGATTTGCAAAATGGAGTCCTCATCTATTTGGCACATAAAGATCGTAAATTCTCGATTGTTGGCGATAAAGGAATCGACGCAAAAGTTCCTTTGGAATTTTGGGAAACCATTCGAGATGAAATGCGCCCTATATTGGCAAAAAATGAATTTGGGCTGGCCCTTTCTCATGGCATCATGCGTGTCGGCGAAGTATTGGCCTCGTTTTTTCCATATCAAAAAGATGATCAGAATGAGCTGTCGAATGAAATATCTTTTGGAGCTTAGTCAAATGATGAAAAAAATCAAATTCTTATTTTTCTTACTCTTTGCAACGAATTCCTTATTGGCTGCTGGTCAAGGAGATATACCTGCGAAACCCAATGGCTATGTATTGGATGCTATTTCTGCATTAAAGCCTGAGGAGCGTAATTTACTTGAGCAAAAATTGCGCGGTTACGCGGATACCACATCTACTCAGTTTGCGGTAGTATTGGTTCCTACGACTGGAGGGCGAGACGCCTATGATTATGCGATGGAAATAGGGAAAAGTTGGGGCATAGGCCAAAAAGGCAAGAATAATGGAGTGGTCATTTTAGTTTCCATGGATGACCGCAAGATTCGAATCGTCACAGGTCGAGGAATCGAGGATGTGTTGACCGATGCCATTTGTAAACGAATTATCAATCGGATATTAAAGCCTTACTTAAAGCAAGGAGATTTTTATGGAGGTTTAGATTTAGCCACGACGGAAATGATGCAACGTGCGAGTGGTGAATTTAAAGCGGATGCCTCAGAGGATTCCCAAGGTATTCCATTGTTTGCGATCATCATCATTGCCTTTGTTATTTTGACGTTAATCAATGCCTATCGAAATCGAAATAGAAATGGGGGATCAGGTCCCGGATCAACTGGGGGCGGTGGTATGTTTTTCCCACCTATATTTTTAGGAGGCGGAAATTATGGTGGTGGTTCTGGTGGATCTGGCGGAGGCGGTTTTGATTTTGGCGGATTTGGTGGGGGAGACTTTGGCGGGGGTGGTGCAGGTGGCGATTTTTAAATAATCTGTATCTTTGTTGAAAATAAATATATTTTGAAAGATATCATCCAACAATCTCTTCGCGAATCACAAGATGTTTTAGCGCAATTTTTATCTGATCCAAGTAAATTGGATGCGATCGAAAAAGCGGCTGATTGTTTGGTGGATGCGCTCCAACAAGGTAAAAAAATTCTTTCTTGTGGAAATGGGGGCAGTCATTGTGATGCGATGCATTTTGCGGAAGAATTATCGGGTCGATATCGAGAAAACAGGCCTGCTTTAGCGGCTATGGCAATCTCTGATCCATCTCACATTACTTGTGTCAGCAACGATTTTGGCTACAACTATATTTATTCTCGTTTTATCGAAGGCTTAGGAAATCAAGGTGATGTGCTCGTTGGCATTTCCACTTCTGGGCAATCCGCTAACATCATGGAAGCTGTAAAAGCAGCGCAAGAAAAGGGCATGCAGGTGGTTTTGTTGACTGGAAAAGATGGGGGTGCTTTAGCTGGAATGGGTGCCATTGAAATCCGAGTAGATCATTTTGGTTTTGCTGATCGTATTCAAGAAATTCATATTAAAGTAATTCATATTTTAATCCAACTGATTGAAGCTAAAATTTTCAATCGCTAATGACTGACTTTCATCAGTTTACCTCATTCGAGTGACAATGATCACGCTTGTTCATTCATTTTGTGTATAGCTTGCCTTCCTAAAATAAATACTATATGGAAACGCAAGAAATATTTGTGGAAAACATCAAATGCAATGGATGCATGACTTCGATTAAGTCGGCCATCATGAAATTTGCCGGAGTCAAATCGGTGGAGATTAATTTGGATGAAGAAAAAATCACGATTGGTGGTAAAGGAGTAAAGAAGGAAGCTATTTTGAAAAAATTAACTTCCTTGGGATATCCGGAAAAAGGCCACAATACTATTCTTAATCAGGCCAAATCGTATGTCAGTTGCGCTATAGGTAAAATGTCCTAAGCTAGGCCAACAAAAAAGCGCTGTTAAAAGCGCTTTTTAAATTTAAATAGGGTTCAACTTAAGCATCATATTCCCCAGCATCCTCGCTTCCTCCCATGAGTGTATCCACCATTCGATTAAAGATTGATTTAATTCCAGGAGGCTTTGATCCGCCCCCATTTTTTGGACCTGAAACTTGATCTTCTTGCGTAGTAGGTGCGTCTCCTTCTTCCACATCATTCAGTTGATCGAAATACACCTGAACTAATCCAATGGCCGTGGCAAAGGAAGGGTCTTTTATTTCTTCTGCGATACTCGCAATGGTTGAATCTGCTTTTGGGAGGCCTATTCGAGTATCTATGTCAGTCGTTCTTTGAAACAATTCATCAATGTCAGGCATTTGAGCTCCACCACCCACTAAGACAATCCCGCCTCTTAAATTCGCCGGATCGGTCACCTTTGAAATTTCCGAAAGCACGATGGCAGCTAATTCTTTAATTCGCTCCTCGATGACGATGGCTAGATTTTTAACGGAAACAGGACTTGGTTTTCTCCCTGCAATTCCAGGAATCATGACGATTTCGTTCATGTCAATTTCTTTATGCAATGCTGATCCAAACCTGATTTTTAATGCTTCCGCGTGCTCAGGACTTATATCTAGGCCTATTTGGATATCTTCTGTAATGCGATCGCCACCCCAATTCAAAACGGTTGCGTGGCTAAGTCTCTTTTTTAGGTAAATGCTTATTTCGGTTGTGCCGCTTCCTATGTCAACTAAAACCACCCCTTCTTGCTTTTCCTCAGAACTCAAAATAGTACTTGACGTAGCCAAAGGGCTAAAATATAAATTACCTCCTTTGATATGTTCGGATTCCGCTGCTCTTAATGCTTTTTTTAATAACTCAAATTTGTCCAAACTTGCTGTGACCACCATGAAATCTCCTTCGATCCGGTCGCCAATTTGGCCCACGGGTTCCATCGTTTCAGGCAAGGAACCTACCCTAAATCCAATGGGCAAACGATGAAGTACGCAGGGATTTTTTTCTGCAATGGCTTTTTTTGCCTCTTCATTTAATTCTAATATTTCCTTTTCTGTAACCGCATCGTTTGGATTTTTTCTGAGTTTAGTCGACGTATATAAAAATACATTGATGTGACTTCCAGAAAGATTTGACGAAAAATAATAGTCCTTATTTTTTCCAGAGATAACCGTTTCTATTTGGCTAATTACATCTGAAATCGCTTGGGAAGTTTTATTTATGTTGACAATATTTCCATTTAGCAAGTAGCCAGAAGTATTTGATTTTCCTGTGGCAATGATATCTAATTGACCATTGTTTTGTCTACCAGCAACGGCCCTAACTTGAGAACTTCCAATGTCAAGGCCAATAATTAAATTGTCGCGCATAAAATGTATACTATTAAAAATTTAGAAAGACTAGGAGATTTAAATTAAGGTTTAAAAATAAGAAAATTGGCTAGTAATCACAAATTACCTGATTTTTATATTTTAAGTGAATCCACGAATAGGTGTTCCAGCCTTTATTTGGAATTATTTTCTTGTAAAATAAGGCCAGTTTTTTGAATTTTGATTCGATGTTCATCGGAAGGCCAAAATCAATATACGTTTTTCCTAACGTTGGAACCATCACCACTCCTCCATCTGCCGCGATGACCAATTGGGCAATTTGTGCTCGCCAAAAATCATCATTATTGATAAATTCAAACAGTGGTATCAGTGTCTTACCTCTTTCATCTCTCAAATCCTTGCGTGAGTTTTGAAAAAATGGACCTGAGACGACTAATGTTCTAGGAGTAAATAGATCACTTGTGCCAATGAACTTTCCTTCCTTGGTTACATATTGATCTCGAATATTGCTTTCCCCACTGGTGAATTTTAAAATTCGGGCGATGGGACTGAACTCCTTAACCGAGACAATTATTTTTCCACTAAAGTCATAATGTGCTTCACATGATTTTACGAGTGGAATTCTTTTTACCCTTGACTCTATATTTTTCAGTGATATATCGGTTAATGGCTTATCCAAATAATAGTCGGCCCCCTCATTCGTCACCATTAAATTGATATCATTTTTGCCTAAAAGAGGTCTTTCATTTTCCGAGTCTAATTTTACGACTAAGCCAGTGCAAGTGATCGATCTATAATTTATTTCAGCATAGATAATGGCTGCCACCCCCAAGGTCAGTAAAATGACCATAGTAAGTATTTTTTTAAACGGCTGAAAATTTCTTTTATGTAAAGGCTTCATATTTAATGATGCAGGGCCAATTTTAAATCATTCAAAATCAAATCAATATCTCCCGCTCCCATGGTCACTAATAATTCAGGTTTTTCTGTCTGAACATATTTCACAAAAGCTTCCTTGCTAACGACCTTTTTATTCGTGCTTGGAATATACGTTAATAATAGCTCAGAATTTATCCCTGGAATCGGCAACTCTCTTGCAGGATAAATATCCAACAAAAATATTTCATCCGCAAGGGCCAGGCTCTGACCGAAATCAGCTATAAAATCCCTTGTCCTCGAAAATAAGTGTGGCTGAAAGATAGCAGTCAATTTTTTATCTGGGTATAATGCTTTAATCGACTTTAAGCAGGCGGCTATTTCCGTGGGATGATGCGCATAGTCATCAATCATAACATGGTTTTCATTCTCCACATGGTATTCAAATCTGCGTTTTACACCCTTAAAGCTAGAAATTCCTGCATGAATTTCTTCTGAATTCAAACCGACAAACATCGCTAAGGCCGACGCGGCTAGTGCATTTTCGATATTGTGAAATCCTGGTATTCTCATGGGAATATTCAAAATTTCTCCACCTGGATAAACCATATCAAAAATCATTCGGTGGTTTTCAATTCGAATATGGGTTGCTTGAAAATCGCCAACATTAATTCCAAACGTGGCATTATTTCGATTTGATTTCAGATGTAATCCATCTTTTTGGATGAAAAATCCATCAGGCTGAATTTGGTCTGTAAACAACTGAAAGGATTCAAGCACCTGCTCTGCCGCACCATAAATGTCTAAATGGTCCGCATCGGTGGAAGTTACCACGGCCGCTTTGGGATGCAAGGTTAAAAATGATCGATCATATTCATCGGCTTCTACCACGCATATGACATCGTTTGGGCCTTTGTTGGGAATAAAATTGGTTCCGTAATTCTGAGTAATTCCACCTAAAAAGGCTGTTACATTTTTATTCGCTTGAATTAATAAATGAGCTAATAGTGAACTTGTTGTCGTTTTTCCGTGAGTTCCAGCGACGGCTAATGTGGGGATTTGCTCGGTAATCCAACCTAAAATTTGGGATCTTTTCCACAAATTAATTCCTTGGCCGATTAAATACAATTTTTCTTGATGTGTGGCTGGAATCGCAGGAGTAAATATAAATAGGCATTTTTCTGGGTCAGAAATACATATTTCAGGGATTAAGTCTATCGAATCTTCATAATGAATGACCATTCCCTCATCACTTAACTGGCGTGTCAATGCACTTTCGGTTTTGTCATAACCGGCCACAGCAAAATCATTGTGTAAAAACCATCGGGCCAATGCGGACATTCCAATACCGCCAATGCCTAAAAAATAGACTTGTTTTAATTCACTAAGGCGAATATTTATTTGCATTGTTCTGTAATTAATTCGACAATTTGTTGGGCTGCTTTGGGCCTACCCATACTAAAACTATTTTCTGCTAGCTTAGCCAATAAATCTTGGTCATCCAATGTTTTAATGGCGGTACTAACTAAGGTATCTTTTGAGCTTTTATCCGTAATGAGAATAGCCGCATTTTCCATCACGAGGCTTTTTGCATTTTCGGTTTGATGATCTTCTGCCGCATTTGGGAACGGAACTAATAAACTAGGTTTTCCCGACAAGCATATCTCGGATACTGAAAGGGCACCTGCTCTAGAAATAACTAAGTCGGCCATGGAATAAGCGAAATCCATTTCATAAATAAACGCTGAAACGAAGCAGTTTAATTTCGGGAATTTACTGACGGCATTTTTTGCATCGGTTTCAAAATGTATTCCCGTTTGCCAAATGAGTTGAATTCCGGATTTTTCGAACAAGCTGAGTCCATCAAGGATGGCTAAATTAATACTTCTTGCCCCTTGACTTCCACCGATAATCAGAATGGTCGGAACCTGTTCGTTCAGTTTAAAAAATACGGAGGCTTTCCCCTTTTTTCCACTGAGGTCAATCAAATCTTTGCGAACTGGATTCCCCGTCATTGTTATTTTTTCGCTTGGGAAAAATTTGGACATGCCTGGATAAGCGACAAATACATGCTTCGATTTTGGCCCCAAAACTTTGTTGGTAATCCCCGCATATGAATTTTGTTCCTGTATATAAAAAGGAATACGACTTAACCAAGCCCCTATTAAAGTTGGCCCAGAAGCATATCCACCCACGCCAATAACCACATCGGGTTTAAATGATTTTAAGATGGCAAATGCTTTGTAGAGACTTTGAATGAGTTTAATAGGAAATAAGAAATTTTTCCAAAGATGAGCCCGATTAATTCCAACAACAGGAAGGCCAATGATATTAAAACCGGCTTTGGGCACTTTTTCCATTTCCATTTTGCCCTCGGCGCCTACAAATAAAATTTCAATTTGAGGGTCAATTTCTTTAAAAGCGCTTGCAATCGCAATCGCTGGATAGATGTGTCCACCCGTTCCTCCCCCTGAAATAATTACTTTTTTAATGCTCACTAAATAACGGGTTTTGGGTCACTAATTTTATTTTCTTTATCGCGGCTAATGGATAGGATGAGACCAATACTCAGCGCCGTAAATATTAAGGAGGTTCCTCCTGCAGATATCATGGGCATCGGTTGGCCCGTCACGGGACCAGCTCCCACAGCTACCAACATATTGATAAAAGCCTGTAAAACGATGGTACATGTTAGACCGGCTGACAATAACCCGCCTAAGGGTTTTTCACTATATTTTATGGCAGAGGCTCCTCGCCACATAAACCAAATAAATAGCAGGGGGATGGCTAGCCCAAAAATTAGACCATATTCTTCTAAAATGATGGCGTAAATAAAATCTGATTCAGCCTGCGAGAGCAAATAACGAAATTGGCTATTGCCCGGTCCTTTGGGAATGAGGGCTCCGGTGGCGATGGCGTACCAACTTCGTTTCAATTGATAGGTATCTCCTTTATCCTGAATTTTTTTAGTCTCTTTGTTTGACGTGGAAAGGGTCCTTGTGGCAAACGTTTTTATCCGCGCTTTTACGGTGGCGGCTCTTTGGCCTATTTCAAAAGTGACTACAATAATGGCGATGCTGACGACCACTGTGATAATTCCAGTAATTTGTGCGAGGGGAACCCGCCCAAACATCATTAATACAATACTTGTAAAAAATATCAAAACGCTTGTCGAGAAGTTCGAAAGCATAATCAGAAAACAAGTAATACCAATTTCCGCCAAAATAATGAGAAATAGAGGAAAGTTGTAGGAGCTTTGGTCGGATTGTCGTGTAGAAAATATTTTAGCTAAACTTGCTGTTAGGCATAATTTAGCCATATCAGAAGGCATGAATGAAATGGGACCTAGTTCTAACCAACGACTTGCTCCTCCTTTGCTTTCCCCAAATTTTAAGGCAATTGCAATCAGAATCCATGAAAAAATGAGGGCAATATGTGCGAACCTAGTCACTTTGATATAGTTTTTTCGCGAAACCCAAGCCATTAAATAGAATGAGAATCCTAAAATAACAAGTGATTTAATAATGCTAGCCATGGGCTCAAAAGGTCCACCCATGCTCAATTTTCCTTTGGCAGAAAATTGAATTAATAGGCCAAATGTATTCAGCAAAATAACAATGAACCAAATTTGGTAATCCCCTGCTAGGCGATTTTTAATGTAATTGGTGATTCTAGTTTCCATGGGTCAATTGCTTAACTGTGTGCTTAAATTGATCTCCTCGATCTTCATAGTTTTTAAATAAATCAAAGCTAGCACAGGCGGGTGACAACAAAACGATATCGCCTTCAACGCCCCATTCGATGCCTTTTTGAACTGCGGCTTGCAAGTCGTC
>CANIYB010000073.1 GCA_947471105.1 Cytophagaceae bacterium | reverse complement strand
CTCTCATGGGGAAATCAAGGGGGCAAAAAAGAGATTTGGGGCGGAACCAGTCGTGGTCGATACGTTGAAAAAATGATGGGAAAGCGCTTGCATCTGGTTGTATTATTTTTAGTGGGCTTTTCGGTCCAAGCACAAATTTTCCCTGGAAATCCTAAGCGGGTGCTTTTTATTGGAAATAGCATCACCTATGCTGGGAGGTATGTGCAGATTATTGAGGCATACCAACGAGCCAAATTTCCCAATCAAGAAATTGACATTTATAATGTGGGTTTGCCCAGTGAGACGGTATCAGGTTTATCGGAGGACGGACATGCCAGCGGACGTTTCCCTAGGCCTGATTTACATGAGCGATTGGCCCGAATATTAGAACAAATAAAGCCCGACTTAGTATTCGCGACCTATGGGATGAATGATGGAATTTATCTCCCTTTGGATGAAGCAAGATTTCTAAAATTCAAAGAGGGAATTAACTGGATGCATGACCAAGTCGTATTTTCCGGTGCCCAAATTATTCATATCACCCCTTCTTTGTATGAAGAAAAACCAAATGAAAACATAGGTTATGGGAAGGTGTTAGATGAATATTCACATTGGCTGACCCAGCAAAAAAAATGGAAAGTCATTGACACCCACAGCGCGCTTCAAAAATACTTAGATACCGAGTTAAAAAAGGATGCCAATTTTCGAATCTCGAAAGATGGCGTACATCCTGGCGAGCAGGGTCACTGGATCATGGCCAAAGAAATTTTAAGGTATTTGGGTGCGAAAAAAATAAACCGAATGAATTCCCTGGAGGAAATGCTGGAACCTTTGAAAGACCCGAAAGCATTTTTTGACCTAGTGGTGGAGCGCCATAACATCTTAAAAGATTCCTGGCTAACCCAAACAGGTCATAAAAGACCCGAAATGAAAAAGGGAATACCCCTGTCAGATGCGAAATTAAAAGCGGCGGATTTGATGAAAAAAATGAAAGAACTTACTCTTTAAATAAGCTCCATATGAAAAATTTATTGATCAGTGCATTAACATGCTTACTAATCTTTAGCATGCAGCTTTCTTTGAAAGCTCAAAATAAAATGACTTGGCCAAAAGGTAAAAAGATGGCATTGAGCTTGACTTTTGATGATGGCCGAGGCAGTCAGGTGAATGGGGGCACCGCGCTTTTAGATAAATATGGAGTTAAGGCGACGCTATATGTCATGCCGAATGCGATAGAAAAAAACGTAGCGCTTTGGAAAAAAGCGGCGGAGAATGGCCATGAAATAGGGAATCATTCCAGTTTACATCCTTGTTCAGGGAATTTCGCTTGGTCTAGAAACAAAGCTTTAGAAGAGTATACCTTGGAAAAAATGCAAAAAGAATTGGTCGAGTCTAATGAACAATTGCATCAAATGATCGGCATAAAACCGGAATCGTTTGCCTATCCGTGTGGACAGAAGTTTGTGGGCAACAATGAAAAAACGCAAAGCTATGTACCTCTCGTGTACCAATTATTCAGCTCGGGTCGTGGCTGGCGCGATGAAGCGCCTAATGATCCAGCATATTTAAATATGGCTCAGTTGACCGGTGTTGAAATGGATGGCAAGAATTTCGACGAGATATTGCCGATGATCAAAGAAGCGAGTGAAAAGGGGTATTGGCTCGTGTTAGCTGGACATGAAATGGGCAAAGGGGGAAATCAAACGACCCGATTAAGCATGTTGGAAGATCTGATACGTTATGCACAAGATCCCCAACATGGCATTTGGATAGCTCCGGTAAGGGAGGTTACAAAATATTTAAAGCAATAATTATTTTTTCTCAATCGAGAACATATCCCTCACTACTCCATCCGCACAAATCCATTGTGCGTTTAATTTTTTGTTCACTACATCGATCAGCATAGAACCTCCTTCGGTGACGTTCGAGTAAACGGAAGACTTTAAAGGATAGTCTTTTTGTTTGCCGCCCAATTGGCCTCCGGAACCATTCACGATATAAATGGTACCTTGGCTTTCCCCTTTATTAATCACGTAGGTATTGGGAGCAACTTCATTTGCTTTTTTATGAATGGCGGGGTCATAAGTAGCGCTTTTGCCTGTATGCCCCTGTAAAGGATGATTTCTTTCGTAGCCATGGCTATGTCCGCAAATCACTAAATCAACTTTATATTTTTCTAAAATTGGGGTAATATTTTCTCTGACTTTATACATCCAAATTTCGGTATCTGAATCGTGAGACGCTTTTGAGTACGGTGGTTTATGCCAATACACAATCGTCCACGGCAATTTATTAGCTTCTAAATCCTTTTTCAACCAAGTCGCTTGCTTCCCATTTTCATTGTATAAGTAGCTGCTGTCAGGCTCCATCGCTTCACTGTCTAGGGAAATTAAATGCACATTTCCATAGTTAAATGAATAAAACGATTCTGTTCCAGAAGGCAAGCCCCCATTTTCTCCTTTGGTCGGCATCGTAAATATTTTAAAATAAGGAGGCAAAGAAGGATCATGTTTTCCTGCATAATCATGGTTGCCCGGAGACGGCCATACAGGTAAGTTTTTAAAGAAAGTATCTTGGTAAACCCTGAATACATGGTTTTGATATTCTTCTTCTTTTCCATTGCTATAGGCGTTATCGCCCATCCAAATCCATGCATCTGGTTTATGCGTTTTTGTTGCATTAAACATCGCATCACGCACATCTGCTTGGTTTTTAGAACTATTTCCAAAATCCCCTAGTGCCCAAATGCGGACCGGCTTCGTGGATCCAGCTTTAGGTACCGTATTAAAATAATGGGTTTCGTCGCCGCCTATTTTAGTGCCTGCGGAAATGATGGCATAAAAGTATTTTTTTCCGGGGCTTAAGTTTTTGATTTCAACTTCATGCTCAGTGAGTAGGTTGGCATCTTTGACCGATTGGGTTAATTGGCTAGGACTATTGCCATAAATCACTTGGCTATTGGCCTCGATGTCAGTGCGCCAACGAACCACGCCCGAAGTGGGAGTGAAGTTTTGCAAGTATGGTCCGCGAATGACTTTGATTTCTTGAGCGCGGCAAAAAAAGGTAACGAGAAGCAATAAGATGGTGAAACGTTTCATGTGATAAGTATTAATTTTTGTTCGAAATAGGCTGTCTTAGAGGTTCAAATTTACACAACTATATTTTAGTTTATTTTTTTTCAAATTAACTTACTATAAATTCTTTAGAATATTGCAAGGGCGTTTTGCCTGTAATCTTTTTGAATGCATTATTGAAATTCGGGAAATTATTAAATCCGGCCTCATAGCAGACTTGAGTTACTTGGAATTGATTTTCCTTAATTAACTTGCAAGCATACTCAACACGTATTTCATTTAAGAAATGGGAGAAGTGTTTCCGAGTTCTATTTTTGAAATATCGACAAAATGAATTGGAACTTAAATTGGCTACCTCCGCAATTTCCTCGATTGTTATTTTGCGTTTAAAATGTTTGGCAGAAAAATTATAGATTGAATTTAATCGAGCGGTTTCTTTGTCGCTCGGATTATGCTCTAAAATCCGGGTCGCCAATAATTCAATTTCTGGACTTTGGGAGAGTGGATCTAATAGTTTAAGTAGCTCAAGGATAAGATTACTTTTTGTGTCTTCTAACATGTGAAGCATTTGCTTGACAATAGCAGCTTTAGTTTTGCCCGTAATTCGAAGGCCTAATTTTGATTTTTCAAGCAGCTGTTTGACATATCGATTTTCAACGAGCTCGAAAAAATCAGGACCAAAAATAGCTGGATCAAAATGGATCACGACTGCTGACACTCCCAAATCGGGGTTTCCTTGAAAATAAATATTATCACTTCTCAAATAATGAGGGCAATTTGATCCGATTAAAAGTAGGTCGCCATCTTGAAAACGTTGGATACTATCCCCCACAAACTGAGTTCCTGTTCCTTTATCAATAAATAATAGTTCTATTTCAGGATGGTAATGATACTGATTATAAAAATAGCTAACATTGTCTCGTCGAATGCTAAAGGAGCGTAGAGACTGAGGGGAAACTTTTAATAGGTGAGCCTTCATAAATTTAATTATTCCACGGAATTTGACAGTCTTTATTTATAATTTTAAATATTTATGCCAAAATAATTTATTTATTTGAATTTTCCATTTAATTATGGCGTTAATTAAATCCATTTTTTTGTAAGTATTATTTTATTTCTGTTACCCATTAATTATTAGTGTTGTTTTACTTCTAAATTTATTACGTATGCATTTACATTTTCCGCAACAAATGCTTCGGTATTTGGCCATCACAACCCTTGTATTTGCGCTAGGCATCTCGACAATGGTTGCGCAAACAAGAACCATCACCGGTAAAATTACCGCGAGCTCAGATGGTACTGGAATTCCAGGTGTTAATATTCAAGTGAAAGGAACTCAAAAGGGAACGAGCAGTAATGCGAGTGGTACCTATTCGTTGGAAGTTTCTGGCGCAAGCCCTGTGTTATCTTTTTCATCGATTGGTTTTGATGCCCAAGAAATTAAGGTGGGCAACAGAAATGTGGTCGATGTCGTGATGACTTCAAGTACTCAAGAACTAAACGAGGTCGTGGTTACAGCCTTAGGAATTAAACGCGAAGAGAAATCTTTGGGTTATTCAGTAGGTAAAGTAGCAGGCAAGGACTTAAACCGTGTCATTACTGAAAACGTGTTAAATGGCCTTTCGGGTAAATTAGCCGGAGTAAGTATCAACGCGACAGGTGCGACAGGATCTTCGGTGAGTATGATTATTCGGGGTGCGAAGTCTTTAAGTAATGACAATCAGCCCTTATTTGTGATTGACGGTGTTCCTGTTATAAATACCTTGAACAACATAGGCCAAGTAGGTAACGATAACCGCGTGGATTATGGTAATGCTATTTCAGATTTAAATCCGGATAACATTGAAAGTGTTTCCGTTTTAAAAGGACCAAGTGCTGCGGCACTTTATGGATCTAGAGCGGGTAATGGAGTTGTGTTGATCACAACAAAAACCGGTGCTAAGTCAAATAAAATGACGGTTAATGTGAATTCAAATACCGTATTTGATAATCCATTCAAGTATTTGAATATGCACTCAAAGTTTGCTACAGGTATTTTGCCATTTACGCCAGACAATAATCCATATCCGGGAGGGATCATCTCGATTGAGGAAGGGTCCGCGGGTGGAATTGGGCCTCAATTGGATTTAGGCTACAAAGCCATTCAATGGAATAGCCCGAAAGACGCATCTGGAAATTACATTCCAACGGAATTGAAATCCTATCCTGACAATGTGAAGAACTTTGTACAAACAGGTATCACAACAACCAATGGCTTTTCGATTTCCAATAGTACAGATGCCGCGACTTATCGTATTTCATATTCTAATATGACAAACCGCGGGCTAATTCCAGGATCTGATTTATTTAAAAACTCGATCGACTTAGCCACTTCGTTGAAGTTGACAAATAAAATTAAATTAAGTACCAACTTCGACTTCAGTCGTAATAATTCAAACAATCGTCCTGCGAGTGAGCGTGGATCCAATCCATTGCAGTGGGCATATGCGGTTTCACCACATATTAACATTATGGATTTGAAAAATTATTGGGTTCCAGGAAAAGAAGGCTTACAGCAAAATTCTCAAGCGATTGGAAGCTATAATAACCCTTGGTTCTTAGCTTATGAGGTTAAAAATGCTTTTGAACGTAATCGCTTTTTTGGTAATGCAAAATTAGATTATCAAATCACAAAAGAATTAAGCTTAATGGCTCGCTACTCGTTAGATACCTATGGAGAAACAAGAGAAACAAAGATTGCTCCTAGTTACACGGGAGAGAAAAACGGAGCTTACGGCTTAACCACTCTTTCGCCTTCTGAAAGAAACATTGACTTCTTAGCTACTTATGCAAAGTCATTGCAGGACTTTTCTCTTTCTCTTTCTGTGGGAGGAAATGCTAGAAAATCGACCAATGTATATATTAGTGAATCAAGTAAAGGAGGAACGGGTTTAGTTATTCCTGGCTTATATACCTTACAAAATATTGCTACAGCTAACATTCAATATTCAAGCTCTCACTCTAATAAAGTGGTCTATAGTGCGTATGGAATGGCGAATGTGGGATATAAAGACATGGTTTATTTGGATTTGACGGCTCGTAACGACTGGTCAAGTACATTACCAGTGGATAATAGATCTTATTTTTATCCTTCAGCATCTTTAAGTGTATTGTTGAACGAAATGTTCCAAATACCGAATAACCGCATCGACTTGATTAAAGTACGTGCAGGTGTGGCTCAAGCTGGTAATGATACCAACCCGTATTCATTATATAATACGTTAGGATTAGCAGAATCTTGGGGTGGTATAACCCGATTAGGAAAACCAGGATCGATTTTATTGCCTGATTTAAAGCCTGAGATTACTACTTCGATGGACCTAGGTTTGGATGTAACGATGTATAAAAATCGCCTGAGATTCTCGGGTACGTATTATACGGTTGAGAATAGAAACCAAATTATCCCAACAACCTTGCCAGCATCTACTGGATTTACATCTAAAAACATCAACGCTGGTTTATTAGAAAGTAGAGGTATTGAATTAACCTTAGGTGGAACGCCTATCGATAAAAATGGTTGGAGATTAGATTTGACTACTAATTTTTATAAAAATGCAACCACGATCAAGGAACTATCTGAAGGTTTGAATTTCTATACTTTATGGACAGACGCTAAAGGTGGCGCTTGGACTTATGTTGGAGATAAAATCGGCGATATTTATGATAGTGAATTAGTCGTAGTGAAGGATCAATCTTCTAAATATTTTGGATATCCAATTTTAGATGGGGATGGTTCTTGGCAAAAAATCAATGCTTCTAATACCAGAAATAAAATCGGAAACTTTAATCCTGACTTTATCTTAGGTTTACAAACTTCTTTAAGTTATAAAAATTGGAGCTTGAACATGACGTTTGACTGGCGTAATGGAGGGGACTTTGTTTCTCAAACCTACCGTTATGGTGAATCCGATTTGAAATCACAAAGATTCTTGGATAACTTGATTAATCCTGGAACCTTGACTGGAGATGCTTTACGTAATTATTTAGTAGCTAACCAAGAAACGATGATTAAGGTAAATGGAAATCAATTCCATATTGTAGGGGGACCTACTAAAGAATATGGCGGTTATCCGTTTGAGTATGGTGGAAAGGTTTATCCAAATGGGGTATTTAATCCGGGAGTTATCGCACAATATGATGGCAAAGGAAATATTACTGGATATGAAGAAAACTTAGGTGGACCTAATACACGCATCATTCCTTATGGCGATAATTATCCTTGGGATTTCACTAGAGCAGCTTTATTTAGTGCTTCTTTTGTTAAGCTTAGAGAAGTTTCTTTGGGTTACGAGGTGCCAAGTAATGTCGTGAAAAAATTAGGTTTACAAGCAGCTAACTTCTCAGTTTATAGCCGTAACATCATCTTATGGACGGCGGCTAAAATTGGAATTGATCCAGAAACGGCATTCCAACCACAAGCTGGAGCTCAAGCAGGAACACAATTTAAACAAGGTATCGAACGATACAATGTAACACCATGGGTTATCCCAGTAGGATTTAAACTTGGTTTAACATTTTAATTCATTCACCTTAAAATTTTGAAATCATGAAAATGAATAAATATATAAAAATCGCAGTTTTTGCCTTGTTAACAGGGTCTTTCTTCTCTTGTGAAGATTTAACCTCGGTAAACACGAACCCAAATGGAGTTCAGCCAGATGTGGTGAACCCAAATTTAATAATGCCAACGGTCTTGACCGAAATGGCTAAAGCATATGTCAACTTAGGATATCAGGATATCGCGGGAGTTGTTCAGCATACTCAAAAAGATGCTTGGTCTTCAGGTCACAATGACTACGACTGGGGTGGAAACCAAAGTTGGGCCGGATACTATGATATTTTACGTAATAATGACTTATTATATCAGCGTGCTGTTTCGATGAATTTAGAGTTTCATCAAGGAGTTGCTTTGGTCAATAAAGCCTTTATGTTTGGTTTGATTACTGACCTATGGGGGGATGCTCCTTACACGAATGCTTTAAAAGGTGAATCAGGAGGTTTGGATAATATTCTACCGGCTTATGATAGCCAAGAGACCATTTATGCAGGAATTATCGCTGATTTGGAAAAGGCAAATAAATTATTGTCTAAACAAAAATCGGAATACTCAAGCATCGTAGATAATGTCGACGTTATTTATGGTGGTGATCCGACTAAATGGAGAAAATTTGCCAACTCACTAGCGTTGCGTTATTTCATGCGTATTTCAGCAAAGAAGGCTGATGTGGCGAAAGCAGGTATTGAAAACATTATTAAAAATGCGGCTAATTATCCGATCATCACCTCTAACTCAGATGATGCAACCATGGGATTCCCAGGAACTTCAGATGGTACTTCTTGGCCTGCTAATGCAGTCTATGACGTATCTGGAAGTAATTACCGCCGTTTAAAAATGGCCAGTACTTTTGTAAAATATTTACAAGGTGTGAAAGATCCTCGTTTAGGTGTATGGGCGGCTAAAGTTGAAATTCCATTAGTAGTGGACGCTGCTTTACCTGCAGGTACAGATAAAATTGAAGGTGGCAAACGTTATTTATCTCCTGATAAAGTAGGTAAAACGGTTGTAGATACAGATCCAGAATATGTAGGTCTTCCTACTTCATTCTCTGCATTGCCTTCCGCGTATAACTTAAATCCTACACCAGGGCAAACGTCATTTAACCCTCACGTTTCTTTTTTAGCACCTATGTATAAGAATGCTACGGGTGCTTTATTAAGAGCTCGTTTGGTTTCGGCTGCTGAGGTAAACTTCATCTTAGCGGAGGCGGCCCAAAAAGGCTGGTCTGTTGGCGATGCGAAATCTCTTTACGAAGCAGGTGTCAAAACGTCTTTAGCTGCGTGGGGTGTTAGTGGCTCTTCTACCGCATATCTTGCTGGTAGCGGCGTGGCTTACAACGGAACTTTAAAGCAAATCATGGAACAAAAATGGATTGCCTCTTGGACTGCAGCTACGGAATCTTGGTTTGATTATAGAAGAACTGGACTTCCTGTTTTAACAGCTGGACCTGCGGCGAAACGTCAGGCATTGCCATTGCGTTTTTATTATATGCAAGATGAAATCAGGATCAATGCTAAAAATGCAACAGCTGCGATGGATAAATTAGAGATTACTAATTATTCACAAGCAGATGGTAAAAATAGTGCTTGGTCTAGGCCATGGCTATTAATAGGCACAAGTAAGCCGTATTAATTATAATTTTCATTAAATTAACCACAGGCATTTTTGCCTGTGGTTTTTTTCTTTTAAATTTTTCAAATTATGATGCATCGCTTCATTTGTCTTTGCTTATTCGTGGTGGCTAGCTTGTCGGTTCAAGCGCAAAATATCCGTGTGGGTGCCGCCGTTCGCGTCATCACTCCGGATCCCCTTTTGCCCGTGTCGGGTGGAATAGGCGTACCACATCCAGTGAAGGAAAAGCGGGGGGATTTGTTTGCCCGAGCGATGGTCTTCGAACAAGGAAGTACTCGTTTTGCGATCGTCAATGTCGATAATTTAGGTTGGACTTCTATCTTAGGCAACCGCTCTCGTGCCCTTATTAAAGGCATCGCTCCTGAGAATATTTT
>CANIYB010000072.1 GCA_947471105.1 Cytophagaceae bacterium | reverse complement strand
GGGCCAATGAACCATAGGTTTCATATAAGTGTCTGCGCGTTTCCGCATTCAAAATCGCCGAGTTAAGAAATAGGTCCACATCAAAATGATCTCCCCCCATAATCGGATGGTTTTTAGTCATACAGGGAGATTTTGGGACATGCAAAACTTCCGTTTCTAAAATATCCAGGGTATCCTCCGCCATGATTCGGTAGGTTGTCCATTTGCCACCCATGATGCTAACTAATTTACTTCTGCGGTCCACTTCCACTTCATGATCACGAACCATTGATTTAGTATCTGTTTGCATGGCCGTCTGAAGTTGAACTTGCAATAAAGGCCTAAGGCCAACAAACCCCGCTTTTATATCAGATGGACTCGCTTTTTCCAAAGCAAATCGATTGAAGTATTCAAGTAAATATGTCTTCTCCTCTTCTAAAATAATGGGGTTTTCAGATAATTTATCCGCATCGTCCGTCGTACCGACCAACACATATCCGCGCCAGGGCAATAAAAATACAACACGACCATCATCCGTTTTGGGGATCAACAAAGCCGTATCTCCAGGCCAAAATTTCTTGTCTAAAACAATATGAGCCCCCCGACTCACTTTCATTCTTTCCTGCAGGTTTGGGTTAGCCAACTTCCTGATTTTATCGGTAAAAGGGCCCGTCGCATTTACAACAGCTCGAACATTGAATTGGAATTCTTTATTCCCAATTAAATCCTTTACAAGAACTTCCTTTATTTTTAAGCTTTTATGGCTACAAGTAAACGAACTCAATTCCGTGTAATTCAAAACAGTGGCCCCTAACCTTTCCGCCTCCTGTAAAATCGACAAGGCATACCGAGCGTCATTCATTTGGCCATCGTAGTACAAAATACCGCCGACAATTTTTTTCAAATTTAAAGCAGGAACCTCCTTTTGAATTTCTTTTCTATTTAAGCCTCTTGAATCCTTCAAATTTGTAGCACCCGCAATTTTATCATACAGCCACATGCCAATCCGATAATAGGCCCGGTCAAACCAGGAATAACAAGGAGTCAATAATGCCAAGGGATGTGCCAAATGAGGAGCATTTTGAAGCATGGTTTTTCGCTCATGAAGCGCTTTATAGACCATTTTAAATTGTTGCCAATCCAAATTTCGAACGGCCTGCTCCAGATAGCGAACCCCACCATGCACTAATTTAGTCGATTTAGAGGAGGTTTGTGAGGCGAAATCACCCCTTTCAATAACTATCACTTTATATCCACGTAAAGTTGCATCTAAAGCAACTCCTGCTCCCGTAGCCCCGCCACCGATCACACAAATATCATATGAATCGGCTAATTTTTTGAATTGCTCTTGGCGGTTGAAAGACATCTATTAATTTAATTTCAAATAAATAATAGGCAAATTACTAATATCAGATAAAATAAAACGCAAAAGATTCCATTAATATTGATATAAATGGAAGAGATTTTATAATTTTGCAGTCCTTTGAGTTAGCTATCGAAAATATATTAGCTACTCAAATTTAAAAGAGCGTTAAATTAGATTCCTGTAAGAGGATTATTATGGCAAAGAAAGAAAAAAAAGATGTAATGGAAATCATTGAAAGTCCAGAGGCACTTCAACAAGAAGTTTCTAAAGTGGCTGGATTTTTTGAAGAAAATAAATCGACCACATTAGGAGCGGGTATAGTTTTAATCGCGTTAGTTGCTGGATTTTTCGGCTATCAATGGTATAAAAATTCACAGGATGTTGAGGGTGAAAAGAAATTATACAAAGCTGTTTATGCATTTGAATCTGATTCATTGTCTGCAGCCGCTAAAGAAATGGCTAAAATCTCTGATGAATTTGGAGGTAATACACAGAATTTATCAGATTTATATTTGGGAATTACTTTGTTGAAACAAGGGAAGTATGACCAAGCCATCGAAAAATTAAAGAACTTCAGCAGTGCTGATTTATTAGTTCAGGCACGTGCCTATTCATTAATTGGAGATGCGTATGCAGAAAAAAAATCTTTTGGGGAAGCTATTGATTATTATCAAAAAGCAGCTGAATACAAACCAAATAAGTTTTTCACTCCTACCTATTTGTTAAAATTAGCTTTAGCTTTTGAAGCAAACAAACAAGGAAAAGAAGCCCTTGATGCTTATTCGCAAATCACGGACAAATTCCCTGAGTCAGCTGAATCCGTACCTGCAAAAAAATACAAAGCGCTTTTAGAAAGCTCTATCTCTGAATAAAAAAATATGAATGATGTTTTAAGGGATAAGAGCAAACGCTTTTATCCCTTATTATTTTAATCCCATTATTATGTCATCTGCAAATAAAAATTTAAGTGAATTTCGAACCAATGAATTACCCGAAATTCAACATAAAAAGTTTGCCATTTTAGTTTCTGAATGGAACGAGGAGGTGACTAATGCCTTATATGCAGGGGCCTATGAAACGTTAATAAAACATGGGGCACAAGAGAAAAATATCATCAGTCAAACGGTACCTGGAAGTTTTGAATTGACTTTAGGCGCGCAGAAGATGGCTCAAAAACCAGACGTTGACGCAGTTATTTGTTTAGGATGTGTGATTCAAGGGGAAACAAAACATTTTGATTTTATTTGCCATGCTGTAGCTCATGGCATCACAGATGTGAGCATTAAATTTAATAAACCCGTCATTTTTGGTGTATTAACTCCTAATACGCAAGAACAAGCGATGGACCGAGCAGGAGGAAAACATGGAAATAAAGGAGATGAAGCGGCTATTACAGCCATAAAAATGTTAGCTTTTTAATTTTTACGATATGCAAGTTTGGAAATTTGGAGGAACTTCCGTTGGGAAGCCCGAGAGAATGAAATCGATACGCCAACTAATCACCGAGGATGGCCAACCGAAAGTTGTGGTGCTTTCCGCATTATCAGGTACCACCAATGCATTGTTATCCATTACCGAGTCAGTCATTTCAAATAACATCGCTGAAGCGGAAGCTAAAGCCACTTTCTTAAAAGAACATTATCATTCATTTATAAGTGAGTTATACCTGACCGAAAAAGGACAAAGCGCGGGCCAAGAAATCATCAACCGTGAATTTGATTTTCTAAATAAACTGATCAAAATTACCCCTTACTCCATCAAAGAAGAAAAGGAAATGGTGGCTTTAGGAGAACTTTTATCCACCCAGATTTTTGAAGCTTATCTGCAAGAAGAAGGTGTTGATTCATTGCTTTTGCCGGCCCTTGATTTCATGGTGATCGACGAAGACAATGAGCCCATCATGTGGAAAATAGAAAAAAATATTGCAGAAATATTAGCTCCACACAAAGGAAAAGAAATTTTTATCACCCAAGGATTTATTTGTAGAAACCCTGCAGGGGAAGTTGACAATTTAAAACGTGGCGGTTCCGATTATACCGCATCCCTAATTGGCGGAGCCATTCAAGCCGAAGAGGTACAAATTTGGACCGACATCGACGGAATGCACAACAATGATCCTCGAATTGTGAAGAATACATTTCCAATCCGTGAATTGTCTTTTGCCGAAGCGGCTGAGCTAGCTTATTTTGGGGCAAAAATTCTTCATCCAAGTACGATTACACCGGCTAAAATGAAAGGGGTTCCTGTGCGCTTAAAAAACACGATGGAGCCCACGGCATTTGGGACTTTAATTTCTGAAAAATCAACTGATATTGAAATAAAAGCCATTGCCGCCAAAGATAACATTACCGCCATTTACATACATTCCACCCGAATGTTGAATGCCTATGGATTCCTAAAACGTGTTTTTGAAGTATTTGAAAAATATAAAACACCGGTGGATATGATTACAACTTCAGAGGTTTCTGTTTCTGTGACCATCGACCAAACGACCCATTTAGACGCCATCATGAGTGATTTAAGGGAATTTGCTGAATTGGAAAACCCGGATAAAGACCAAGTGATTATTTGCATCGTGGGGAATTTTTGGGCAGACAAAGAAGGCATTGCCATTAAAGTTTTGGATGCCATTAAAAGTATTCCAATCCGAATGATCTCGTATGGTGCATCCGAACATAATATTTCTTTACTTGTAGATGCAAAGCATAAAAATGATGCCTTAAATGCATTAAACGAAGGACTTTTTTAAAAATAAAACTATGTTAACCATTCCTTTCATTCGGGCAAATTCAGAAATCACTATCCAGGGATTAAGAAAAAAGCATGTGGCAAACGCGTCAGACATTGTGGGTCAATTGATTGCCATGGATGACCAGCGAAAAAGCTTATTGCAACAAGCAGAATCTGCTTTGGAGATATCGAATGTGGCGGCAAAGGAAATTGGCACGCTGATGCAATCGGGCCAAAAAGAATTGGCAGAAGGTAAACGAGCAGAAACAGCCGCGTTAAAAGGAACCATAAAAGAAAAAGAAGAGGCGGCAAAAGCGGCAGAAAAACAAATGCTCGACTTATTAGTCACCCTGCCCAATCTCCCACATAGCTCCGTTCCAGAAGGAAAAACGGCAGAAGAGAACGAGGTAGTTTTAACTTGGGGCTCATTGCCCAAGATGGAAGCTGACGCCCAACCTCATTGGGACTTGATTAAAAAATATGACATCATTGATTTTGATTTAGGTAATAAAATTACGGGTGCAGGTTTTCCTGTTTACAAGGGAAAGGGCGCTAGGTTACAAAGAGCTTTGATTAATTTTTTCTTAGACGAGGCCATTAAAGTAGGCTATTACGAAATCCAACCTCCTATTTTAATAAATGAAGATTCAGGTTTTGGAACAGGCCAATTGCCCGACAAAGAAGGTCAAATGTACGTAACGAAAGAGGAAGGACTTTTTTTAATTCCGACGGCAGAAGTACCCATTACCAATTTATACCGTGATGTCATCGTTAATGAGAAAGAGTTACCGATCAAAAACGTAGGACATACGCCATGTTTTCGTCGCGAGGCAGGATCTTGGGGTGCACATGTACGCGGCCTAAACCGATTGCATCAATTCGACAAAATTGAAATTGTTCAAATCCATAAACCTGAAACTTCCTACCAGGCATTAGAAGAGATGTCCTTGCATGTACAAGGCTTATTACAAAAACTCAATCTGCATTACCGTGTTTTGAGACTTTGCGGGGGCGACATGGGTTTTGCTTCAGCCCTAACATACGATATGGAAGTTTGGTCAGGAGCTCAAAATCGCTGGCTAGAGGTAAGTTCGGTTTCAAATTTTGAAACGTTCCAAGCAAACCGTTTAAAATTGCGCACTAAAGTGGAGGGGAAATCAATTCTTTGTCACACGTTAAATGGTTCAGCTTTAGCACTTCCTAGAATTGTAGCTGCGTTATTAGAGAATAACCAAGGTCCGGATGGAATCAAAATCCCCGAAATCCTGGTTCCTTATACTGGATTTACACACATTAATTAAACCCATCTACACTCAGCCTGAATCCTTCCCCATGCAAATTGATGAGTTGGACCGATGGATCATCCTTTAGAATTTTACGCAATTTAGTCATGTATACATCCATGCTGCGCGCGTTAAAATAAGTGTCATCGCCCCATATTAATTTCAAGGCAAAACTCCGACTAACCGGTTGGCCTAAATTTTCACAAAGCAGTTTCATCAAATCATTTTCCTTAGGCGTTAATTTTAGATCAACCGCCCCCAGCGATAAGCGCATTTTGTTCGGATAAAAAATATACTGCCCTAGGTGTATTTGTTCAGCCAAGGCTGGCAATACTTTATCAGAATCTGATCGACGTAAAACGGCGTGAATGCGGGCCAACAAAACTTCCATGGAAAAAGGCTTCGTTAAATAATCATCTGCCCCTAATTTAAATCCCTGCAAAGTGTCTGCTTCCATCGCCTTAGCCGTTAAAAAAATGATAGCCACTTGACGGTGATTCGCTCGTATATCTTTGGCTAAAGAAAAACCATCTTTTTTGGGCATCATGACGTCCAACAAACATAAATCAAATTGACCGTCGACAAAATATCCTAGCGCTTGGTCCCCATTTTGAGCCCAAGTAACGTCAAATCCCTTTTTCTTTAAAAATTCTGATAGCAATAATCCTAAATTGGGATCATCTTCGGCCAATAAAATTCTCGGTTGATGATTAACTTCCATAAGGCAACGAAATGATAAATGTACTTCCAGCACCCAATGTGCTTTCTACTTTTACTTTTCCCCCATGGGCGTCGACAATCTTTTTGACATAGCTTAGGCCTAAACCAAAACCCTTGACGTTATGAATATTGCCCGTAGGTACTCGATAAAAAGGCTCAAAAACTGATTCAAGAACACTTTTTTCCATTCCAATTCCCTGATCTTTTATTTTGATCACAAACTGACCTTCTTGGGATTCCGTTTGAATTTCCACATGCAATTGGTTCGGACTATACTTGATCGCATTGTCCAATAAATTATGAATCACATTGGAAATATGTACCTCATCTAGTAATAAAAGAGAAGGACTAGCGTCTAAATTCAAAATTAAAGTGCCCTGATTGGTATGTATGATCGGATTGATATTGTCAGCTACATGCTGAATTAAGCTATGAATATCAAGTTCTTTTTTCTTTAAAATAATTTCCTCTTTTTCCATTTGAGCGGTCTGTAAAACGCGCTCTACTTGATTGCCTAATCGAATATTTTCTTCTTTAATGATTCCTAAATAACGTAGAATCGTTTCATTTTTAGCAATAGCACTTTCCTCTTGAATTAATTGGGTCGCCAGAGAGATCGTAGAAATAGGTGTCTTGAACTCGTGCGTCATGTTATTGATAAAATCATTCTTCACCTCCGCTAATTTCTTCTGCTTTAAAATGGTATTAACAGCGATGTAAAAGCAACCGATCATGATCATTAATAACAACGCTGAACCCAAAAAACTAAAGCCCATCGTCTGCCAAATAAACTCCTGCTGTCCTGGGAAATAAACCTGTAACAACTGGTTTGAATTTTTCAAATCATTGGGAAAAAGCGGAGTAAAAAAGGTCGCTGATTGAATTTCTGGATTCTTCAAAATAGGTGAAGAAGCGAACACATATTGACTCTTTTTTTGATTCGAGCCTATTCCGAAAACGTATTTTAAGTCAATATTTTTACCTTTCAACTCACGGGCCAATAAACTATCGATGTACTTAGGAGCTACTCGCTGTTCAATTGGCCGCTCTTTAAAAAGGAAATCGGCAAAAACCTCTTTAGCCATTTCTGTCTTCTGAAGGACTTTTTGCAATGCCCGTTTTTCATCTTCGACTTTTTTGGAAGCAATTTTATTTTGTTTTTTCAGATCTGAAAAAGTTTTTTCAGTGGCTATTTTATTTTCTAATCGCCTTCTATTTAATCGATTTAACATTCTATTCTTATTCGGTCGATTAAATTCTTTCAATGATTTGGGTCTTGGGCCACCAAAAATTTCATTTAATTGTTGCTCCTCCCTTAACCTCCGATTAAGTTCATTTTGTCCCCCATTGACCTGATATTCTTCCGTTATTTCGGCAATTTGGCCATTCGGTAAAACAAAAGACTTGCGCACATAGACGATATCGTTAGGGATTTCCAATTGGAATTGCCTTTGTAATTCACGATTTAATAAATGATCTGGAGAAAAATTATCTGCTAATTGATCCGCATTTAATCCCTCAGCAAGGTCTTTTTTAGGTGTTTTGACTTTCCCCTTAGCTTTCAATTCTTTAGCCATTGAAGCTAGTTTATCTTGTTGGCCCTGTAAATCTCTTTGCTTTTGAGCCAAAATAATTAATTCCTGCTTTTCCAGTTTACGAACCACCTGTTCCAGAGAACCACGAACATCTGAAGAAAATTGCTCCTTCTTGGTTTCCATCATAAAGCCTAGCCAATAAGCCTGAAAGGCCACTAAGCCAAGTAAGGCAAAGGACATAAGACTTATTATCAAGGTGATTTTCTTCTTTGTCATGGTATTAACGAGCTTACAAATTTAAAACTTTAATGATATGAAAAATAAGTTGGGCCCCAACTTAACATTTCTTAACATTTTTGAACAAAAAGGATTTCGTATGTTTGCGGCACAACAAAAACAAAAATGTATGAAAAACTTATTGTTAACCTCACTGATAACGTTGCTAGGCATCAGTTCATTTGCCCAGGAAGCGAAAAAAGAAGCTACGATAAAAATTGTCGTTATTGAGAATGGAAAAGAAAAAGTGATTGAAAGAAAATACTCCGACATCCAAAAGGCGGACGCTGAGATTAAAAAATTATCTGATTCATTAGATTTGAAAATATCCACTGGCGGAGGTAAGAATAAAATTATTCGAGTGGAGGTCAATAAAGACGATCGACGTGGTGGAGGACCTCAATTTAAAGGACCAGAAGGAAAAGAGTTAAACATCATTACAGAAGATTTTAGGGGTGATTTAGGACCCGGAGGTCCTGGGGCAGGAAGAATGATTATCCGAAGAATGAACAAAGGTGGAAATCCTGCGGACGTTTTAATTTTACGAGATAATGATTCGAGTAAAACTAACATGGGTCCAAAAAGAAATTTTGACATGCAAGGTCCTCCCCCATTTGGAAATTTTATGGAAGGCAGAAAAAGAATGAGAGGTGGGATGGCATTTGGAAGAATGGGAGGCAGAAATAAAATGGGCTTTGAGAATCAGCTAAATGGCTCAAAAACAATTAATGGTTTGATTTCCTACCCAAATAAACCCTTCAATGGAAAATTAAATGTTCGCTTTAAGGCCCCTGAAAAGGGAAATGTAACTATTTCGGTGACGGATGTGAATGGAAAAGAAATTGCGTCTGAACAAATCAAGGACTTTTCAGGTTTATACCTTGGACAGATTGATGTGAAGAAATCCGGTCCAGGTGTATATTTTGTCCGAGTGACACAATCGAACGACGGTGCCGTTCGCAGAGTAAAAGTAGAGTAATATTCAATTCGCCTAAGGTTTGAAAATTAAAACGTCGGAAGGAAAATTCCGACGTTTTTTCATTTCACAGGTACCCACAAAATCGCATCGGCAGGAACTAATCCATTCGCACCTTTGGAATATAAAATGGCCTCCGCCCTATTTTTAGTTTTAAAATCAAAATCGCCAAGCGAAATCCATTCCCCTTTTAAAGTGCTTTTAGATTCATCCAATTTGATTTGGATGGTAGATTTTTTTGAACCTTGCTTGATGTCCCAATTAAAAATAGTGCTGTTATTCTCCAAGTTTGGCAAATAAAAATACAGGGTATACTTTCCATTCAACGGATCCGGCGATTTGAATACGACTTTCGAATCCTCATTGTTTGTTGGGTTCGTTAATAGCAAAGAAGAGCCATAACAGCCTTTTTTATTAACCTCTTTCGTCCAATTTCCACTTTTAGTCACTTGGGCCATTTGCGCATCATCGACTAAAACTTCAGGTTTGCTTCCGTCCAACAAGGGATTTTGATTTAAAATTTGTTGGATATCGCTGACCTTAACTTCTTGAACAGCCCAAGCATTTTTAATGGCTTGAACAGCGGCAACAGCGGCAGTTTGACCTAATACCATAAATACCGGCTCCATCCGAATGGAACCATAGGCAATGTGACTGGCGGATAAACAAACAGGGACAATCAAATTGGTACATTCCGCACGTTTAGGAACTAAAGCGCCATAGCCGATGGGGTAAGGACCAAATCCACCTGCCTGCACATCTCCCTCATTTTTGACCATATCGACCCCATTAATTTTGACAACAAGGCGTTGGCAATTATGTGAATCCATCG
>CANIYB010000071.1 GCA_947471105.1 Cytophagaceae bacterium | reverse complement strand
TAATTGGCACTAGGCCAGTTGGTCACATCGACAACCCTTTCCCGTTCAACATCTATCGTATCCGTGTAGAATACAAAGCCATTCATGTCATAAACTTTTATACTTCCTTGTATTAATTTAGGCCACCTAAGCGTAAATTGTTTAGTAGCAGGATTGGGCCCAATGGTGAAAACATCAGACTCTCCATCCACCATTTGAATGGGAAATCCAGAAAACCCAAGAGCTCTCATGCCTAATTTGTTTTTTAAATAAGGCCCAGGATACGGATACTCGGTAAGACCTACGACGAAATTTGAATGAAAACTTGGAATATAACTAACAATATTACCTTCATATTGTAAGGTAAAAGTGATGGCTATTTTTTTTCCGTTAATCACTTCGATCTTTTTGATGTTTTTTGACATGGACTTCGTATTTATTTCGTCCCAAAAAAATTGATCAGCCAATGTTAATTTATGTGGATTATTTTTAAGGTCTACGACCATTGTGTCATTAGGAATTACAATATTCTGCCCTTCATCAAAATCTATAAAAAGCTTATCTCGATCTTTTTCAGATAGAAAATATGCTCTTTGGATTTTTGGGCTATTAATTTCGGTGGGCCAATTCCGCTTGTAAATCTCTTTTGAGATAATTCTAAATTGTTCATAAGCCGCTTGGCGATATCCATCATTGCTGTAATGAAGTCGGTCAAAACCTTTAATTCCCACCGTTGCATAAACCTTTACATAAGGGTCATATGCCTGTTTTCTTTGATCCTCTCGAACATAAGCAGCTTCCGGATATGGGTATTCGTACACGTTGTTTTGTGAAACAAATAGAAATTGGGAGCTTGGGAAAAACTTTTTATATTTTTGTTTTAGGCTTTCAAATTTTACCCCCCATGTATATTTGGTACCTATGGAAGCTGCGGCTTCGGATTCTCCTTGCCGATAAATAATTCCTTTGACATGGTTTAATGTTCCAGATTTCAAGGCTTTATAATACATAATATTTCCCCCATCTGGAGATGAAATATTGCCATCTAGAATGGAAAGCCAATCAATATTGGAGCCACCGGCAGCCGAATTTATAAAGGAAATAGGGATTTTTTCGGACTCATAAACTAATCTAGCCATCTCTGCAGCCCAGGGTCCAATTCTAGCTCCACCTATAGGTAAAGACCATAAAGTATCAGATAAACTATAAGGCCCAAAATTTTCATTTCCCTGAACCAAGCCAAATGACCTTACCCATTCCCCTTGATAAACCAAATTATCTATGGGCCCAATCCATGCATTCGACTGTCCAGTCACATAAAAAACATCACCGGCCACGATATTTTTTCGCTTAACAACTAAGCTAGAATCTTTGCCTTTAAACCCGTAAACCTCAAAATCATACTCGGCTAATTCTGCTGGTATTTGAAATTTAGTTGAAAATTTAGCCACAGATCCGCTAAATGTTAAAGCCGCTTTCTGGTATTTATTGATCGTGTTATTTCGCAAAACTCGAACGGAAACGGCGGTAAACTCGGCAGATTTTGCCACCCCTTCCACCGTAATATCGGCCAAATTCGTAGACTCTCTAGGATATAATTGAAAATCTTGGGGTAATTTATTAAACACAAATGATCCAAAAGTTTGAGCGGAAGTTTTTCCTAATAAAAACAAACTAAAGAATAAAAGTGATATAATTTTTTGCATCTCAGGTAATAAGGCTTTGCTTTTAAGAGCACACAATTTACAACAAATCGCCAAATTATTTTGAAATAATACCCCTAAAAATAATTTTAGCAAATCTCATTTCAGTAAAATCCATTAACTTTGAAACTTATCAAGTTTATTATGAACGTCGTTGTTTTTACAGGGGGTAATGGAAATGCTAATCTAATTAAGCACTTAAAAGATTTATCCTATGTGAATTTAAGCCTTTTAATCAACGGATATGACGACGGGCTTTCCACGGGTGTTATTCGGAGTGCCAATCAAGGTATGCTTGGGCCCTCGGATTACCGAAAGAATTTCACTTATATCTTAGATGATTTCACCGATTATAACCGAAATCTAAAAAAGCTTTTTGAACATCGATTAAGTGAGGAAGAAACGAGAGTTCTTTTGCATAACTCCGAAGAATTGATCAAAAATCTGATTCAAGAACATTATGCCTTAGACCGTCGTTCAGAAAATTTCATCACGCGATACTTTGAGTTTGGGTCTCAAAAGCTATTAAATTTCACCCATAATTTTTCCATTCTAAATGGTTTTAGTGTTGGTAACATCATAATAGGCGGTATTTATGCGGAAACCAATGATTTCAATCTTGCCCTGTATCTGCTTACAACTCAATTTGAATTAACAGCTAAAATTATCAATATATCTACGGCCGATGATTCTAAATTAGTGGCCTTTGACTGGGAAGGTAATTTTTTAGCTAATGAAGCGGATATTGTCAACTACGATGGCAATAAACCCCTTTCAGATTTTTATTTATTGCCTCTAGATGAGCTTAATGCGCTCGATAAGCAAGGTAAATATGAAAAGGAAGAAATAGCTAGAATTTCAAAAATACCTTCCTTATCCAAAGAAGCCATAAAAGCCTTGAAAGAGGCTGATTTAATCATTTTTGGATCTGGTACGCAGTTTTCTTCCCTCCTTCCTTCGTATCGAATTTGTAAGAATGCAATCCTAAAATCGAAAGCCCAAAAGGTATTAGTTGTCAATAATAATTATGACAATGACATCAGAAATATTCAATTTGACGAGTTCGCACAAAAAATTCTCAATGAATTAGACCAATCAAATTGTGATTTTTTCGATTCCATTATCGTAGATACAAATTCAGTCATCAAGCCTAATCAGTCGCTTCCCAATTTGACCATGGCTAATGTAGCTGATCCTTCAGGAAAACACGATGGGCAAAAATTATGGACTTGGATCAATCGATCACTGGATACTAAGCTAGGAGAAGTACCCGTACTCATTTCTTTTGCTAAGAATACCGAGGAATTTATCAAGGACTATTACCATAATGAAATGGTAAGTCTTAATAGCGATCCAACAAGGATTATCAAATTCTATCAAGCCGGAGAAACAGAAACTTCTTCCTATACGCTGCACTTAGATGCCTCCGGAAAAGTGTCACTTTATGAAATAGATGCTTGGATTCGAATCATGCAATTAAACCAATTGGATGCTGTAATTGGGTCAAGGTTTGAGTCGAGGCGCCAACTAATCAACTCGTTCAAACACTCCATCGTAGAGTCTAATTTGATCTATTTATTTGCCCTAATTACTTCGTATTGGGTTAGTATTGTCTATTTTATTCGATTTTGGAGGATTATGCCTGATCCACTCAGCGGGATTTATTTGATCAAATCAAGACATGACATCCCTTATAAAAGCCTATCCTATTTCTTGAAAAAAATAAATAGAAAAAAGAATTTCGAATTTGTTTCCCTACCCATCAGTTACCGCACATTTAAAAAAGTTAAAATCTTAACCAAAATAAAAAATGTAATCGTCAACTTGCTTGGGCTCTATGTATAATCTACTTTTTGATTTTGATGGAACTCTTTTTGACACTGATTCAGCTCACGAATTAGCATTTCAAAAGACTTTTGCGACATTTAGCTTAGGGGAATGTCCTCCTTATGAATCATTAAAAGGAATTAAAACTAAGGACGTATTTGCCAATTATTCCGACGATGAAGCCATGGTGAAAAAACTGGCTTCGTTTAAATCGCAAACCTATCAGGCCGACCTAAATGCCATAAAAGCCTTGGTTGACTTTGACCTAATCCGGCATTTGAAAAGTGTAGGGAATCGCGTATTTATTGTGACGGGAGGAAGTCGGCTCTCCATCGACCTGCTGCTTAATGTGCATCAAATTGCTGGATTTTTTGACGGGATTATTGCCGCCGACGATTATAAAAAATCCAAGCCAGATCCAGAACCTTTTTTAACGTGTATTGAAAAATTCAATATTTCAGGCTTAGTGCATGGAATCGAAGACTCAATACAAGGAATTGAAAGTTTAAAAAATGCAGGTATATTAGCCGTTGGAGTTCATAACCCCCTAATTGCCAAAAAATCAGACCTCTATTTTCCTGAAATAGATGAATATTTGAAATATTTAATTGCCCAAGGATGAAAAAAGTCATCGTAATCCCAGCCGCCGGTAAAGGAAGTCGCCTCCATAGCGATTTGCCCAAAATATTTACAGCCGTTTATCAGTCCAAATCTATTTTTGACCTGATTGTGGAGCAAGGCACTTCGCATGTCGACGAAATGATTTTACTCTTAAGCCCGGCAGGAAAGGAATATTTTGATCTTCATATCGCCTCTTCCACACCCAAAAATGTACATGTTTGGGTACAAGAATCTGCCACCGGAATGTTTGATGCCATGAATCAATTATTTGAATCCTTGTTAAAGCGTTCAGAAGATTTTCAAGTGATTGTGCAATGGGGAGATCAACCGTTTTGTGATGCCGAATTACATCAAACCTTGTTTTCAGATCTGAATAAATTTGAAGTTTCAGTCCCTCTAGTCTGGGTTTCTTCTCCCTATGTTCAGTTTAAATTAGGTTCCCCATTAGCGGTTTGGGAGAGTAGGGAAGGCGAAAAATGCGATGCTTTTGGGTTTAAAGATATGGGAATTTTTGCCTTTACCCGTAGGTCAATTGAGTCTTCATGGCCACTATATAAATTGAATGCGCCCTTTGGGAAAGTTACCGGCGAACGAAATTTTGTTAAATTTTTTGAAACCATTCAGCAAAAAACAGAGATATTTTGGCGCCTAGATCAGCCTTATTATAAGTCTATTGGGATTAACACCCCTGAGGAACTTAATGAAGCTAATTTATTTTTAAACCAAAAAGATCAAATCCGTTAAGGATCTAGGGATAAATTGTAAATTTGTCGATTAACCATATATGATGCATTATTTAGTTACCGGCGGCGCTGGATTTATTGGGACTCACTTGTGCAATTACCTGATTTCTTTAGGTCATCAAGTGAGCATTTTGGACGATATGTCTTTTGGCGATCCCACAAAAATTCACCCAAAAGCAAAATTGATCATTGGTAAAATTGAAGACAGCAATTTGTGCCTCGAGGTGACTAAAAACATCGATGGTGTTTTTCACATGGCGGCCTTTTCCAGAAGTGGGCCGTCTTTCGATATGCCGGAACAATGTCATGAAAGCAATGCGCTAGGGACCTTAAATATCCTTCAAGCGTGTAAAAAAAATGGAGTTAAACGCATCGTATATTCGGGATCGTCAACTTTCTATGGAAATAAAATTGGGGTTCAAAAAGAAGGAGATCCAGGGGATTTCTTGAATTTTTATGGCCTCACCAAGCATGTCGGCGAATTGTATGTGCAGCAGTTTTATCGAAATTTCGGCCTGGAGTGCAATATTTTGAGGTACTTTAATGTGTACGGACCGGGCCAACCAGCCACCGGAGCGTATGCATTAGTGCTCGGGATTTTTATCGATCGATTTAAAAAAGGAGAGAAACTTGAAATACATGGTTCCGGCGAACAAAGACGTGATTTTATTCATGTCTTAGATATCGTCAAAGCGAATGTTGCCGCAATGAATTCCGAGACTGTGGGTGAAATTTTTAACATCGGTTCGGGCATCAATTACTCCATTAAAGAGTTAGCCAATTTCTTTCCGATCGAAAATTATCATACCGAAAGGAGATCTGGAGACGCTGAAGAAACATTAGCCGATATATCAAAAGCGCAAAAATACTTAGATTGGAATCCGGAAATATCGCTTGAACAAGGAATAAGCCAACTCATCGAAGAATGAAATCCATCAGCATCGTCACCGCAGCCTTTAACGAATGCCCCGGAATAATCCAGTTGGCAAACGAATGGCTTGCGTTTTTCGATCGGCATCCAGATATATCCGAAGGAGAAGTGATTATTTGTGATGATCATAGCGATTTATACCAATACGAATCGTTACGAGATTCCTTTATTGGAAACCAACGGGTGACCATCTTGCGAAATGAGCAAAATGAAGGGCCGGGATTTTCATTTCAAAAAGCCATTTCTCAGGCCAAATACGACTGGACTTTAATCACTGATTCGGATGGCCAATTTCCCATCGATAATGTGAATCAAATGCTTTCAGCACTAGTGAACCAAGAGGCTGATATTGTTTTTACGTACCGGAATCGCAAATATGACAATGAGTTTAATCGCTTTGGGCAAAAGGTATCTAACCAACTTTGCAACTCAATCTTTAATTCCAAACTTCAAGATTTTTCTTGCGCATTTAAATTAGTCAAAACCCCGTTGCTTCAATCGCTAAAATTAGATGCGAGGTACATGAACTATTCATTAGACCATACGGGGAAATTACTAAACTCCTCAGCCCAATGGATCGAAACTCAGGTTACTTGCCGCGTAGCAGAAGCTAGAAAAAGGAATATATCTAGCGAAATAAAACGAGCTAAAAATCGATTTTTATACATAGCCTATTTATTCTTCACGCAATACCTACGAAAAAATAGAGTCATTTTTTAATGAGTCTGCGATAAAACCATGTTCTCAAAAATCCCTTTATTTCTTAGCTTATTGGTGTGGGGATTTATGGCATTCCTATTAATTACGTTATCATTTTATAATCAACCTAGCATCACTGACGACTTTTGCTTCGGCTGGATGGGCAGAGAATATGGAATATTTCTGGGCGCCTACCATTATTATGCGGGTTGGAGCGGACGCTATTTTGCCGACCTTCTCCTTCATTTTAATCCCTTAGTTTTTAGTACTTCCTTTGAGCATTTCAAATGGGGAACGATTGCCTTAATTGTGATTGGCTTTGCTAATGGCTATTATTTTTTGAAAAATGTATTCCAAATTCAGCATAACAATCCTAATCTCTGGATTCTTTCATTGGTCAGCCAAGCCGTTTGTTGGTATACAATACCAGGCCTTTTCCAATTATTTTATTGGTTCTCAGGCCATTATTACTACTTATCTTTTCATTTAGTTCTATTATTTGTCAACGTATATTTTTATTGTTCTAAACCCATATTAAGAGTCACTTTGCTTTCTGGTATCATTTTTTGCTTGATTGGTTCAAGCGAAATTTCCATGATTATGTTCTCTGGAATTTTTTGGCCATTCCAATTATATACCGCTTGGAAACAGAAAAAAATTAAATTAGAGACCATTTTATTTTTCGTCATTTGGGGCATTTCCATAGGGCTTGTCTTCCTTTCCCCCGGAAATAAAGTCCGCGCCCCTAAACACATTGACTACATGAAAGGCCTTACTGAGTCTATACTGAATTTTGGTATGTTACTTAAAATCTATGTTAAATCACCTCTGATTTGGGTGTTCAACTTCCTATTGTTTTTCACTATTGATAAGCCCAAAAAACAATATCTTCTGTCATTCAAGGAAATTTTAGGTCTTTTAATCTTGTTCCTCGTGAGCTATTTTTTAGCTTTTGTTCCCATGGCCTTAGCGCTAGGCGAAGATTTTATTCCTGATCGAATTCAGAGTTTAATCTTGATGTATTTGATTTTTGGGTTTGGATATCTTGTCGTTTGGATGAAATATAAAGTAGGTCAAATAAATCCTTTAAGCCTGACTATTTCTCAAATTTCATTACTAGTTATATTTTTAACGCTCTTGTTTTTTAATCCAAACTCAAAACAATTTTATGAGGAATGGCGTTTTGATAAAGCTAAAAAATACGCCAATGAAAATGCAAAAAGGTTTGATCTGATACTTACATCTAGAAATCAACAAGTAAAAATTCCCCCCATCGAAAATAAAAACACCATGTTTTTTATGGAAGAATTATCCACTGACCCTAAGCATCTTTGGTGTAAATGTATCGCTAACTATTACGGCAAAACAGAAGTACAATTACTTAAATAATTTTAAATTAAATCAATCAGCAAACGAAAAATGAAATTAAAATCCTTCGGCGGGTTATCCCTTATCCTATGGCTATTCGTTAGTCCGCTATTCGCCCAAATCACGTATCCCGCTAACGATGTGGCCACCCCACGTTCTGGATACTACGCTTTTATAAACGCAAAAATTTATAAAGACGCCAAAACCATCATCAATTCAGCTACCCTGATTATCAAACAAGGGAAAATTGAAGCCGTTGGTACTAATTTGCCTTTACCCAAAGACGCCATCATCATCGACTGCAAAGGGAAATCGATTTATCCTTCCTTTATCGATATATATAGCGATTATGGGATGAACCAAGTGCAGCCTTCGATGACTACTTATCGGTCGCCCTCCCAAATGCTTTCTAATACTAAGGGGCCTTATTCATGGAACCAAGCTTTGAAAACAGAAGTTTTGCATGTTAAAAACTTTTCCGTGAATGATGCACGGGCTAAGGAATATCGAAAATTAGGATTTGGTTCTGTGCTCACGCACCAATTGGACGGCATTTCCCGCGGGGTTGGTTTGTTAACAACGCTTGCCAAAGAAAAAGAAAATATGGTGATCCTAAAAGAAAAAGCATCCGCTCACTTTTCTTTCGACAAGGGCTCCTCGACGCAAGATTATCCAAATTCTTTAATGGGGAGCATCGCTCTTTTACGCCAGCATTTTTTAGATGCTAGTTGGTATAAAACCAAACCAAGCCAAGAGGGATTAAACCTCACCCTGCAGGCATTCAACGATAATGCGAACCTTCCTCAAATATTTGAAGTTTCCGATAAATGGTCTGTTTTCAGGGCCAATAAAATTGGCAGTGAATTCGGGGTTCAATACATCTTTAAAGCGGGTGGAAATGAATACCAACGCATTGAGGAGATCAAGGCCATTAAATCATCCTTTATTTTGCCTCTTAACTTTCCGCAAGCAATGGATGTAGAAGATCCCAATGACGCTCGGTTTGTCAATGTATCAGATTTAAAACATTGGGAGTTGGCGCCAACAAATCCCGCAGCTTTTGAAAAGGCTGGGATTCCATTTGCGTTGACGGCGAGTGGATTAAAGGATATAAGTCAGTTCATGCCCAACTTAAAAAAGGCGATACAAAATGGACTTTCTGAAGAAAAAGCGTTAGAGGCTTTAACAACAACACCCGCTTCATTACTAGGAGTTTCAAGTGCAGTTGGCAGTTTGGAAGCAGGTAAATGGGCCAATTTCCTCATTACGACCGGTCCTATTTTTGCAGACAAAACGGTATTGGTAGAAAACTGGATTCAAGGTTCAGCCTATGGGATTTCAACGGATTCCAAAATGGAATTGGCGGGGAAGTATAAGTTGACACTAGGAAATCAAAGTGTGCTGTTGTCAGTAACAGGTGAAACCGGGAGTTATAAGGCTCAATTACTGGGGAAAGATACCTTGGCCGTTGAATTTAGTCAAAAGGACCAATTGGTCAATTTGACTTTTAATGCGAAAAGTGACCAAGGCAAAAAGACTCGACTATCCGGCGACTTCTTAGGAAATTCAATGTTAGGAACGGGTACTTTGGGGAACGGAGAATGGGTTTCTTGGCAAGCGACTCGCGAAGCTAATGCTGATACCGTGAGCAATAAAAAGCGTTCTGTAAAATCAGAAGAAGTAGGTTCAGTGATATTTCCATTTAATGGATATGGGCAAAAAACGATTCCTAAATCAGAAACGATATTGATTAAAAATACAACCGTTTGGACTAATGAGAAATCAGGGGTTTTAAAAGATACGGATGTACTGATTAAGAATGGTAAAATTTCCGCGATTGGAAAAGGACTGAAAGATCCAGC
>CANIYB010000070.1 GCA_947471105.1 Cytophagaceae bacterium | reverse complement strand
CACCATGGATAAATCTTTGGATTCTAGGGACTTTAAATAACGCAACATCCCATGCTCAGAATGGTATTTGTGAAATACTTCATGCGTCATGAATGAGCTCTTGCGAGTCAAGGATGCAGGAATTTGCCAAGCGACTGTTAATTCATCCCCTCCGATGCCATGGTTTTTGGCTCTTTGGAAAAAGGCTAAAATAGCAACCACATCATCTTCTGAACTTGTTTCGTCCAGGTTGATGCTCAATTTGCTTGGGTCATTTTTAAAGTACCTAAAGTTTCTTTGGGCTTCCTCCGCATAGGCCCTAATTTCTTCCGTTAATTCCCCTGTCTGAACCGTTAAGGTGTCAAAATGCTGAGTATTTTCTAAGGTAAAGCCTAATTTTTTAAGTCCGGCGGCCAACAATTCCGTCAATCCATAAATTTTTCCAGCGATATTTTTCAATCCTTCTGGTCCGTGGTAAATGGCGTAGGCCGCTGCCATGATGGATAAAAGTACTTGGGCCGTACAAATATTGGACGTGGCTTTTTCTCTACGGATATGTTGTTCACGCGTTTGCAAGGCCATTCTTAACGCGCGATTTCCTTCTGAATCTACGGAAACGCCAATGATCCTTCCCGGAATACTTCTTTTGTATTTTTCTTTTGTGGCAAAAAATGCGGCATGTGGTCCACCAAATCCCATAGGAACTCCAAATCGTTGAGAACAACCCACCACCACATCTGCGCCCCATTCTCCCGGAGGAGTTAATAAAGTTAAAGCTAATAGATCCGCCGCTACCACTACTTGGACATCGTTTTCTTTCGCCGCATCCACTAAATTTTTATAATCAAACACTTCGCCATTGGCCGCTGGATATTGCAACAACATCCCAAAAAATTTCGTGTCGGTTACATCGACTGCTTGATGATCGCCGACAATAATTTCAATGCCGATAGGTTCTGCACGCGTTTTTAATACGTCAATCGTTTGAGGTAAGCAAAGGGAAGAAACAAAAAATGCATCACCCTTTTCGGAAGATTTTTGACCAAACAACATCGTCATCGCTTCTGCGGCAGCCGTTCCTTCGTCGAGCAAAGAGGCATTGGCTAATTCCATGCCGGTCAGGTCGATGATCAATGTTTGATAATTCAATAACATCTCTAACCTTCCCTGGGCAATTTCTGCTTGGTAGGGAGTGTAAGCTGTGTACCATGCCGGATTTTCTAGAATATTTCTCAGAATAACCGTGGGGGTAATGGTGTCATAATAGCCTAAACCTATATGACTTTTAAATATCTTATTTTGCCCCATGATTTGTTTAAAATCCCGCAAAAATTCAAACTCAGTTTTGGGATTTGGTAAACGTAATTCATGCGCCAATCGGATTTTAGAAGGGACAGTTTGATCGATGAGTGTCGCAAGGCTGTCGACCCCAATGGTCTTTAACATCGCATCCACATCTTTAGGGTTTGAATTATTATGTCTCAGTGAAAAATCTTCTCGGTATTTGAAATTTGGGTGCATAGTTGATTGCAGAAATTTTGTTGAAAAACTTGACAAAAATAATCTTTTTTTAGCGATTTATTTTTCAATTGTTAACTTCGCCTTCCCAAAAAATGTTTTACAAAATGAAAAAATCAACAATCTATGTATTAGCCCTAATTTTAGTGGCTAAATTAATTCCAACAATTGTGTTGGCCCAAGGAAATCCAGTACCCTTTGCCTATAATATTAAGGCTGAGGACCTAAAAAAACACTTGACATTTTTAGCTTCTGATAGTTTGAAAGGTCGAAATACAGGGTCCGCTGAACAAAAAGTGGCGGCCAATTATATTGCGGATCATTTTAAGAAAGTAGGTTTAGCACCGGTTCAAGGAAGTTATTTTCAAAAAGTGGGCTTGGTAAATCGTTCATGGTCCAATGTTTTGTTTTCTGCCCGAGGAAAAAATTACGAATACATGAATCAATTTATGGCTACGGCTTTGGCACCTGTGGCTGCAAATTCAAAATTATCTGCAGTTTTTGCAGGATTTGGTGTTGAGCAAGGAGCTTACACAGATTTTAGCCAGTTGAAAGCTAAAGGTGCTATTGTTATGGCATTTGAAGGTGAGGCGAAAGATGAATCTGGAAATTATGTTCTTTCTGGCACGAAGGATCCTTCTGTTTTTGGCAAAGGAGATGGTTGGAAAGAAAAATTAAAAAGAGCACAGGCTGCAGGTGCCAAAGGATTGATTTTGATATCATCTAAGTCTGAAAAAGATTTTGCAAATGACATGCGCCAACGCCAAATCATGATGAAGCGGTTTAGCAATGAGCGAATGGTTTTTACGGATGAAGCCGCTTTAGCCAATGAGGCACCTGTTTTAATTGTGTCAGCTGTTGTCGCAGCAGAAATTTTAGGAACCACCGAAGCTGAGTTATTAGCTTTCAAATCGGATTTGGTACGCCAGAAAAAATCAATAAGCTCAAAGTTTAAACCAGCCCTTATCAATTTAACTATTGAAAGAACGGAAAAGCCAGTTGACACGTATAATGTCGTAGGTTTTTTAGAGGGCACGGATAAAAAAGAAGAGGTAATCGTAATTACTGCTCATTATGACCACATCGGTGTTTCGAAAGATGGAAAAATTAATAATGGGGCTAATGATGATGGTTCGGGTACCGTCACAGTGATGCAAGTAGCGGAGGCCTTTGGTCGGGCTGCTGCGGCAGGAAATAAGCCTCGCAGAAGTATTTTATTTATGACGGTGACTGGCGAAGAAAAGGGATTATTGGGTTCTGAATATTACTCAAATCACCCTTTGTTTCCATTGGAAAATACAGTTTGTGATTTAAATATTGACATGACGGGTCGCCGTGATGAGGGACATGAAGGAAAGCCAGATTATATTTATGTGATCGGTTCAGATAAATTGTCATCTCAATTGCATGATGTGCTTTTAGAGCAAAACAAAAATCACATGGGCTTGGATTTGGATTTTACGTTTAATGATCCGAATGATCCCAATCGTTTTTACTACCGCTCAGATCACTACAATTTTGCCAAGAAAAAAATACCAGTAGCATTTTTCTTTAACGGGGTTCATGAAGATTATCATCAGCCAACGGACGATGTGGAAAAGATTGATTTTGACCAAGTTCAGAAGATAGGCCGATTGGTATTTTATATGGCTTGGGACATCACGAATCGCAATGAACGCTTAAAGGTGGATTCAAATAAGCCGTAAGGAATTTTTATTTTAATTGGATAGCGTTTGGCGAGAAATTTGTCAAACGCTATTTTTTTGTCATGGCCAGTAAACCTTTTAATTTGAAATTGAGGGTGTTAGATTTCTCCTTCGCATCAGCAATAAATTCATTTTCGTTGATTGATCCAATGACCTTTTCCATCTCTTCTGCATTTCCAAACATGGCTAATCGGAAGGGGTCTTTGAAATCTTTTGCCCTAGAATTTTCAATTCCCGCAGTTAAAAATTCTGACATATCCATGGCATTTTCAAGCCATTTTTGAATAAATACAGGGCTGTTTACAGGCTGGTCAATCACTTGCATCAACCCATTTAAGGCATTTTCAAATTTTTGATCATAATAAAGCAATGCTTGCTTTTCATACATCTCATGTACCTGAGGCCATCGATTTATTTGCCCAGTTTTAATGTTATTTTTCAAGTCAGATACAACACCCGCTGGGATAATTTGACCACCAATATTATCCCATTTTTGTATCGCAGTCGCATTTTCAAGGGTAATATGTAAAAGGTCTAGGGGAGTTTTATCAGGATTTCTCTCCATGGTTGCGAGCCATTCTTTAGCTGCATGATAAAACAATAAGTCATTGAAAATTTGATAGGCTCGGTGGCATTTGGCGACCCTTGTTTTTCGTTTTGAATTTTCAATATTCTCCACGTAAATAGGCAAAGGGTTGTTGGCATTTTCAGGGTTCAATAACCAGGATTTCCCTAAGGCCATGGATTTTTCTTTGGAGAGATTAGGCTCCAAGGTATTTCCTACCCAAAATTCCATCAGTTTGATCCCTTCTAAAATTTCAGAAACGGTATCCGGCGCCAAAAAATCATATTCTAGCAACATATTTTTGTCGGTGCGCACATCTCTTTTGTCGAATTTCCATGCGTTTCTCGCTAACGCATACATATTGTATTGAAACCAATACCCAGCGATAATCAATAATCCTCCGGTGTCCTCATCGTTGCCCAACAAAGAAAAGGGCATGGGATTGTGGATTTCAGCGGGGTAATTCCCCTTTGAAATTAAGTTGAAGGATGCAAATTTAGAATTATGCTTTAGCGCAACGGCCAAGCCTGGCCAAAATCCTCGGCCCGCCTGCAATTCACCATCGGCTCCTCTTGAATTATGGTTAGATCCTAAAGTGGCTCCTGCGGCCATATTGCTTTGACCCTTAATGACTGAAGCACATAAAAATGAATTGTTATGATGCTGTTCATGGGCAGGGAAAATTAAGGAGTTTAACACTTCGCAACAAGAAATGGTGGAGTTGCTGCCCAGAAACGAGTTGATGAGTCGGGCGCCATATTTCAACTGTGAATGCGCTTCTAATATAAATCGAACGGCTTTGACGCCATAAAAAATGCGGCAACCCTCATGAATGATTCCATTGACAATTTCACAACCTTCGCCTATTTGCGTGGAGGCATGAGGGAAAGATAAAATGGTTAGATTTTTTAATTTATTGGCCCCTTTAATGTAGGTGTCGGAACCCATGTTGACGTCTTTGATGATGCCCGTGTTTTTTATCACTGTGCGGTCACCGATTTGTCCATAGAAACCACGTTCGCTGGAAAATTCAGCTTTTGTCATCTCAAAATACCTGCGCTGTAATTCAGTATCTTCTCGATCTTGCATCCATAAATAGGCGTCTGCTGGGCGCATGCCTACGAACGGCACCACTTTTCTACCTCCATTTTCATTGCCTAATTCCAACCAAATCCGAATACGTTCATCTTCTCCATCCTTTACATTTCCGTTGCCAAATTTGGCCGTAGACGTCGTCGCTAATTCATTCACTTGAAGAATCATGACTTCGTTGCCCATTTGATAATGCGAAAGTAAATTGACCCGATCGATCGCGACGTTATCTCCAAAATCACACGAAATTAAGGTGCTATTATACAGACCTACCGGCATGCGCAGGTTTTTGAATTCGAGGTAGCAACTCTCTAAAATACCGATTCGATTAATGCCAAAAAACCGGCAATTTTTAACTAAATAAGGATTGAATCCTTCTTTTACTTGGATGTCTTTCCAACTTTCTGCCTGATTTAAATTGGCCTCTAATATTTCGATTTCCCTTTCTGATAAGGCTCGAAATTCAAGCGGATTAATATTTTTTAATCGAAGGTCAAACTCGGATTGCCCTTTTTTTAAATATTCTTGAGGGACAAAATTGTATCCCAGATCCGACAATGGCTTTTTATCTATTCGATTCATATTTCATAAAATTCAATGGGCAAATCATCAGGATCAGCGATGAAAGTAAATTTTTTACCCGTGAATTCATCGATACGAATGGGTTCTGAATTAATATTTTCAGTGTTTAATTGGCGCACCGTTTCTTCGATATCGTTCACTTGAAATGCAATGTGCCTTAAACCGCAGGCCTCAGGCCTGGAAGTTCTTTTAGGGGGATTGGGAAATGAAAATAGTTCGATGATGTACTGTTCACCGAGCGCCAAATCTAATTTATAGGAATCTCTGGCTTCTCGGTATACTTCTCGGACAACGCTAAGGCCTAATTTTTCAGTGTAGAACTTTTTAGAAATAGCGTAATCGCTGCAAATAATGGCAATGTGGTGCACGGAGCTTATTCCTAAATTTCCCATGAATGAATTTTAAAAAGGTTGATTTCTGAAGAAAACGTAAGTATATAGAAATCCTTTGTTAGATACATATTTTGGCAGATTGAATGCACAAAAATACGTAAAATATTGCCGTTTTGTAATTGATTTTGAATTAAAAAGGATAAATAATTTCCTTTTGCTTTTCCTTGACGATTAGCATTTTTGAGTTTGAGCTTCTCAGTTTTTCCCCTAATTTTTTGGCTAAAAATTGGCCTTTTTCTGTAAGAGAGGTAAATAAATTGTTTTTCTCTGATAGGTCGGTGCGAGTGTTATACAATTCAAAATGTTGGTCTTTGTGGAAAAATATTAGTTTCCAGTCTCCTTGACGAATGGCGCTAAAGGGTTGGACATCTGGGGATCCGTTGGTCCTCATATGTGGGTGATGCCAGGTGAAAAATCGATTTCGATTCGAATTTTTTCCTTGAATAATCGGTACTATCGAAAGGCCATCCACATGCTGAATTTTCCCCTTGGGTTTAATGTTGGTTAGTTGGAGTATACTCGGAAAAATATCATCCACAATAATATTTTCATGATTGATGCTTCCTTTTTTTCCTAGGCCTGATACTACAAAAGGAATGCGCAATCCCCCTTCATACCCAGAGGTTTTCCCGCTTCTCAGTGGAGTATTGTAGGTATTTCTCCCATTTTTGCCCCTACCTACATCGGTCAGTCCGCCGTTGTCCGAAAGGAAGACGATCACGGTATTTTCGGTTAATTTATTATCGTCTAAATAATCGATCCAGTCGCCTAAGCTCTTGTCCATTCCTTCCACCAAAGAGGCATATTTAGCTTCCGTACTATCAATTCCAAGGTCGTAATAATGTTGTACAAATCGCTTATCTGCTTGGATTGGCGTGTGCACTGCATAATTTGAAAACAATAAAAAGAATGGTTTTGGATGGGTCAAAACCGAATCCATCACGCGCATGGTTTCTTGGGTTAAGGCTTCAGTTAAGTGAATATCTTTTCCCCAAAAACGATTGAGATGTGGTACGGCTCGGATGTCGTTTGGTGTCCCATTTGTTTTATTTCCAAAATTTTGAAGTCCTGAATAGCTAGCGGGTTGACCTGCCGCTGAACCCCCAATATTAATTTGAAACCCATGTAATTTTGGATTCTCACCTGGGCTTCCATAGGCGCCAAAATGTGCCTTTCCCGCATGGATGGTTGCATAGCCATTTTCTGATAAGATGGTAGCAATGCTCGTCGCGTGAATACTATTTTTATTCTCATATGGACTTAACCCGTTCATATTCCAATCTGGCACATCAAATTTGGGATCTCCTCCTTCATCCGGATTTTTGTCTTTTTGGAAAGTCCAGGAAGTTACTTTATGGGAAAGAGCATTCATTCCTGTGAGTAAAGAAACGCGTGTCGGCGTGCAATTCTGATTCGCATACGCGTGCGTGAACTTAATGCCTCGGGCGGCTAATTTTTCCAAATTAGGTGTTCGGTATAAGGAATTCCAAGGCGTTTTTTGGTCGGCAAATGGGAGGGATAAATCTTGCCAACCGAGATCATCGACTAAAAAGATGAGGAAATTTTTCGGTTTTGGTTTTTCGGCGAACAGAGAAAAGCTGCATAAAAACGCCCCTATCATTAGTATTTTTTTCATCCTTATTTCATGGGAGTTGAGTGCATGAGCTCCATTCGCCAGCGACCTTTTTCTTTCCTTAAAATAGCTGATTCAAGCCATTTTATGGTTGCATTTCTCATTTTTGAGGTTATTTCCGCTTTGTTTTTATAATAAACCCAAGCCCGATTTTTCTCTATTTTAGTCTCAATGAAATCAAACGAATTTTGCCTCAAATAACCTTCAGGTTTGGGCCTAGATATTTTGTTGGCCAGCGTGTCAATCGTCCAAATTTCTCCATTTTCCAAGAGAATAAAACCATCTGAAACTTCCGCTTTCATTTGGGGAATATTGGCCACACTCAATGCATCAAAAAACCGCGTGATTACTTGTTGGACTTCCCCTTTTTCCGGCGTTTGTGCATAGGAAAATTGGGTAAAAAGAAAAAAGATTAGGGCTATTTTTTTCATTATAGCTTACTCGCTAAAAACCGTAGAATCTTGGGAAGCTTAATGTGATTATTTATGGCATATAAACTCCCTCTTGTTCTCACTAGCTGTGCGTGGTTACCATTGAAGTTTTGTTCGGCTATTTTGCCTGTTTTAATATCAACTAAATTTCTTCTAATAAATAATTCCTTGGTCACCATATTGGAGAGCATAGGTGTGTAGTAGATGCAGTTCTCAAAATAATAATGGGTCACTTGCGAATACCTGGTGCTTTGAGGATCCTCTACTGGACTTCCTCCATGAATAATATTAGAAGACCAAATGAGTGCATCCCCTTTTTTTGCCAAAAACTTTTTCTTTTTATAGGAGCTCTTTTCCATTAAATCTTCCATAAAAGTCTCATACTCAGGATAGTTTTCATATGAAGTATCCTCGGTCGTATTTTTAAAATCAGAAAAATTATATTCTGGATTCCGGTGTGAGCCTGGATAATAGAACAAAGGACCATTGTCTTCCATGATATCTTCTAGAGCGACCCATACACCACACATATATCTAGCAGGTAAGGAACTGAAATGCAAGGTGTCGGAATGTGCTTTTTGTTGGGTCCCAACCTTAAAATTTAGCGTTTGAAAGGGCACAGGCTCTCTTTCGTATAACATTTTTAGCGTGTCCATGATTTTAGGGTGACAAGCTAATTCTTTAACAGGATCAGAATATTGCCATAGATCCTGGATTCGAATATTATTTCTGAACGTCTGAATAGGGAAATTTTCATTAAACCCTTTTTCATTCATTTCCGATTTAATTTTATCAATTAGCTCATTTGTAAAAATATTTGAAAGCACAATGAAGCCATTTTCATAGTATTCAGAAGCCAATTTTTTATCCTCTACAGATATGTTTTTAGTTTTAATGATATCCGAAAAAAATGGGGATTCGACCCATGGTAAATTCATTTGAGACATATCAATTTCATTTTGAATAATTTCCAAATATAAGAGAATCCAATTATTTATTTAACTTAGACTTTCAAAACTTATTCACATGCAAAGACGCGACTTCCTTCAATCTTCTCTTTTGGCTTCAGGTTTGACCTCTATTTCTGAAGCAAATCCAATCATCGCCAAACCAGCTTTAAGCCCCAAAATAAAATTAAGCGTTTCCAGTTATTCGTATTGGCACTTTAAAGGGGAGCAATTCCCTATTGAAAAGGTGATCGATGATGCGGCTGCTTTGGGTTTAGAAGGAATAGATATTTTGCACCGACAAATGAAAAGTGAGGATAACGCCTACATGCAAAATATTAAAAAACATGCATTCTTGAACGGCATCGCCTTGACTTGTTTGTCGATTCATCAGGGCTTTGTAACACCTGACAAGGAAGAATTGAAAAAGCATGTGGACCATACGATTCATTGCATTGAATTAGCCTATAAAATGGGAATTCCTTGTTTGCGCTTAAATACGGGTCGTTGGAATACCATCAAATCATTTGATGATTTAATGAAAAATAGGGGCATTGAACCAATTTTGCCAGGCTATACAGAGGCCGATGGCTATAAATGGTGTGTGGATGGGATCCAACAATGCTTGGCTAAAGCTGAAGAATGCGGTGTATTACTCGCTTTGGAAAACCACTGGGGGCTGGGTTCTACTCCGGAAGGGATGTTAAAAATTCACGAAACCGTTAATTCTCCATGGCTTGGTCTATTGATGGATACAGGAAATTTCTTGGAAGAGCCTTATGATAAGCTGGAGAAAATTGCTTCGAAAACAAGCTTTGTTCAAGCAAAAACGTATTACGGGGGTGGCGAATGGTATTCCCTTGAACTGGATTATAAGCGTATAATTCAAATTTGAAAGAAGGTGAATTACCAAGGGTATATTTCGATCGAATTTGAGGGGAAAGAAGCTGCGTCAACAGGCGTACGTAAAAGTGTGGAACTGCTTAGAAAGGCTTTGGCCTCATAAAGCGTTGATGTTGTAGTTGGAAAACTGAATAGTAATT
>CANIYB010000069.1 GCA_947471105.1 Cytophagaceae bacterium | reverse complement strand
CGGTGAAGGAAAGAATTATTGCGGGGTCCCAACAAGTCGTTCGGGTAGATTCAGAGACGGAAAATTCGATTTCTTCGTCGAGCCAACAAGCCTTATTGGCCCACATTCGAGGGTCAATTTCAGATGTGGACGTCATTATTTTTGAAGATTATGACAAAGGAGTTTTAAGTGCAGAGTTGATTCAAGCCGTCATTTCGATGGCGAAAGAAAATAATATTCCCACCGTGGTCGATCCCAAGCGCAAGAATTTCTTTGCCTACAAAGGTGCCACGTTATTTAAACCTAATTTGCACGAATTACGAGATGGATTGGGTTTAATGCCGATGGATTTTGACGCGGATCATTTAGCCGAAACGGTTCGGAAATTCAAAGTTTCACAGGAATTTACTGGTGTTTTTGTGACTTTGTCAGAACGAGGCGTTTATATTGATTTAGAAAACGACCAACAATTAATACCGGCTCACATTCGACAAATTTCAGACGTGTCAGGTGCCGGTGATACGGTCATTTCCATTGCCGCTTGCGTCTTAGCATTGGGCGGTTCTACGGAACAAATTGCCTCTTTGGCTAATTTAGGAGGAGGTTTGGTTTGCGAATCATTAGGAGTGGTTCCTATAAATTTAGCGCTCTTGAGAAAAGAAGCAGATCAATTTGAACTCTAAGGATACCGCGGCCCTAAAGAAATTATTACCCAACCCAAGCAGTAAACTCGATTTCCACTTTATACTGAGGGGCAATTAAAGCCGATATTTCATAAATACCCGTAGTGGGTTTTATGTCTTTAAAAAAATGAGCGTGGGCTCTTGCAATTTCTAGATTTTGAGAAATGTCGGTTGTGAAAATACGCGTTCTAACCACGTCGTTAAACGATGAGCCTGCTTCTTCTAAAACCACGCCAATTCGCTCAATGATGTTAAAAGTTTGCGCATATAAATCATCTGCGCTCACCTTTTCTCCATCAATGATGGCTACGGTACCAGAAATTTCCAGAAGATTTCCTGTTTTAACCGCGCGGCAATAGCCAAAAGTGTCTTCGAATGGGGAACCTGAGGATATGTTTAATCTTTGTGACATGGTGTTTTGTGTTTTTAGACGCGAGGTATCGCGTCTCTACAGGTTTTTATGACAAGGCTTGTTTTACGATTTTTTTCCATAATGCTGGTTTGGCATGGCTAACCACTTCGCCTATAACGATGATGGCTGGACTGCAAAGCTCTTCTTTTTTCGCCATGTTTTCAAGCTCAGCTGCGGTTGAAATCCCGATTCGTTGATTTGCCATGGTGCCATTCTGAATGATAGCAGCCGAAATATCGCCCTTGCCATAGGTTTGGCATAATTGAGCTATTTCACCTAATTTATTCATGCCCATTAAGATGACCAGCGTGGCCGTCGACTGAAGTCCCAATTTTAAGTCCTCAGTTAGGGATCCGTCCGTTTTAGTGCCGGTCATGACCCAAAAACTTTCATTGACCCCACGAACGGTTAAAGGAATATCCGCACTTCCAGCTGCTGCGTAAGATGAGCTAATGCCTGGGATGTAATTTGTCATCAAGCCAAAAGCTTTTGCATATTCAATTTCTTCTTGGCCTCTCCCAAAGACAAATGGATCACCTCCTTTTAATCGAACGACATGTCCAAGTGCATAGGCTTTTTCAACAATCAATGCATTGATAGCCGACTGAGAGTGACTTTCTCCAGGTTTTTTCCCAACAAAAATTTTCTCACAATGGGCCGAGCAATGTTCCAATAATGAAATATCGATCAATGCATCATATAAGACAGCTTGCGCGGAAGCGATCGCTTTTATGGCCTTCAATGTGATCAATTCCGGATCACCAGGTCCTGCTCCCACGACGCTTAGTCGGGGCTGTGGCTCTAATTTTCTGAAATGAGTTAAATTCTTCATGCTTTGTTTTGGCGGTATGTGGTGGCAGCGTTTAAAAATCTTTCAGCTTGTGCGACATATTGATTCGCAAAAGCTTCAGTCGGTTCATGTTGATTAATTTGTAAAACCAAAGCAGCAAATGTATTTGCATCTATCGCAAATTCACCAGTCGACACGAAATTTTCATCAAATTTATTGATCACCGCTGTTTGATTTGAAACCGATACGCTTTTATCCAATAACAATGCTTTGGCAGCTGAAATAAATACGGAATACCCATGGTAAATCGCATCAGCCCAACGTTTATCTTCTAAAGCCGCGACAGTCCATTCGTATTTTTCTTGCGATTCAAAAAGTAGCGTTGCCACCAAATCGATCATGACACCGGCACATTCTCCAACGCCAATTTCAGTGATAAAGTTTTCTGAGGCACCCCAATCGATAAAATCGTCTTGAACTAAATTGGATAAGTCGGCCAATGGTTTGATCAATGTATAAAAATGATTTTCACCTAAACGATCATAATATTCATGAAAGTATTCCCCATCCTGTGCATTTTCTTCGTAATTATTCAGCACAATTCTCAGCACTTGGGGACCTCTTTTCGAAGGCACTTTGATCACTTTGTCAGCGATACGCCCCTCCCCATTTCCTAATGTCGCTCCTCCTAAAAGTACTTGCAATGCAGGCAAAACCCGTTTGTCAGGTGCCTTTAAGGATGAACCATGAAAACCAATCGAAGCCATGCTGTGCTGACCACATGCATTCATGCACCCCGAAATTTTAATTTTCATTTGGCTGTCATGGATCAATGAAGGAAATTCATCATTAATTACTTGTTCCAATTTAGAAGTAATATTGGTCGAATCCGAAATAGCCAAATTGCAAGTATCTGTTCCCGGACATGCCGTAATATTGGCAATGGAATTTGCTCCTGGCGCTGCTAATTCATGTGCATCTAATGTTTGGAATACATAAGGTAGATTGGCTGTTGGCACAAATTTCAACAACAATCCTTGGTTGATCGTAATCCGAACATCATCGCCGATATAGCCTTGCAGCGCATCGATTAAAGACCTTGATGTATCGCTGGAAATATTTCCATTTAAGATACGCACATAAACGCCATGAAAACCTTTTTGTTTTTGCTCAAAAGTATTTGTGGCCAACCAAGTTTTATAAACCTCAGACGATGGAATTGCCACATCCGATAATTGGGTCGGTTCACTTACTTCCCATGCTGCCGCATCTGAAATCGGAAAGCTATGATTTTTTAATGCTTTAGTTTCCGCTTGCACTAAGTTCATGAATTCTTCAAACCCAATTTTTTGAATCAAGAATTTCATACGTGCTTTATGGCGTGAATTACGTTCTCCATGGCGGTCAAAAACACGAAGCACGGATTCAATAAAAGGAATCACTTGGTCCTCAGCTAAGAACTCATGTGCCGTATACGCGAGCATGGGTTGGGCACCAAGTCCACCACCGACGACCACTTTAAACCCCTTAAGCCCGTTGACGATTTTAGGGATAAAACCCATGTCGTGTAAGTAGGCCAAAGAAGTGTCCTCATCGGTATTGGAAAATGATATTTTTACTTTGCGTCCCATTTCTTGGCAAATAGGGTTACGCAAGAAATAGCGAAATGCAGTGTCAGCATGTGGGCTGACGTCAAAAAGTTCTTTTGGATCTATGCCAGAAGTGGGGGAGGCCGTAATGTTACGCACGGTATTTCCGCAGGCTTCACGCAACGTAATATCGTCTTGTTCTAATTTTGCCCAAAGTTCCGGCGTTCGGTCTAAGGAGACAAAGTGAATTTGTATGTCTTGTCGGGTCGTTAAATGCAAATTCCCTGTTGAGTATTCGTCGGAAATATCGGCAATTCGCTTCCATTGATGAAACTGAATTTTTCCATAAGGAAGCTTAATTCGGATCATCTGAACGCCTTGTTGGCGCTGCCCATAAACCCCTCTAGCCAACCGTAGGCTTCGGAATTTCTCCTCATGAATTTCGCCAGCCTTAAATTGAGCAATCTTTTTAGCTAAATCTAAAATGTCTTTTTCAACGATTGGATTTTCTATCTCAGTGCGGAAACTTTGCATTTTTTTATCTTGTATTGTTAATAAAGTCTATATAATATATAGAGTAGGTGCAAATCTACGAAATTACCTTTTATTGGCAAACAATTTTTATATTCGTTTTTAAATTTATTTAGGATGAAAAAAATATTGTTGATTATAATGGTTGCCATTTCTTTTAATGGTGTTTCTCAAAAGACTGCTTCCATTGTCCCAAGCGATCCCGATCCACAGGGGGTCCAAGTAGTAAAAACGACACATGCGATCATCATCGGAGGAAAGACTATTCAATACACGGCTATCACTGGATATATGCACATGAAGGCGGATACGGAGAAAGTTTTGTCCAAAATATTTTTTACCTATTATCAAAAAGAAGGGGAGGATGCGGGAAAGAGACCTGTAACATTTACGTTCAATGGGGGTCCAGGATCAGCGTCGTTGTGGTTGCACATGGGAGGTGTGGGCCCGAAAAGAGTCCTTTTGAAAGATGATGGTTCGGCGACAGCGGCACCTTATACCTATATTCCAAATGAATTTTCTTGGTTAGATAAAACAGATTTGGTATTTATTGACCCGGTGTCTACTGGTTTTTCAAGAGCGGTCAATGGCGAAAACGAGAGTAATTACCATGGCTATGTGGAGGATATTACTTCTGTGGGGGCATTCGTTCGAAACTTTTTAAGCCGCTATGATCGTTGGGCTTCCCCAAAATTCCTTGCAGGAGAATCCTATGGTACCACTCGTGCGGCAGGATTGTCTAAATATTTACAGGATACGCATCGGATTTATATCAATGGGGTTATTTTAATTTCGGCGGTATTGAATTTTGGAACGAACAATTATGACATTGGAAATGACTTGCCGAGGGCTTTATATATTCCATCTTATACGGCTGCAGCTTGGTATCACAAGAAATTGGCCCCCGCTTTATTGGCTCGTCCCATCGCATCTGTCTTGAAAGAATCGGAGGCTTGGGCGATTGGGGAATATGCTTCAGCATTAATTAAAGGTGGCTGGATGTCTGCCAATGAAAAAGAGGCCATCGCTGAGAAAATGGCTTATTGGACCGGCCTTAGCAAAGAACTTTGTTTGCAGGCGAATTTACGTGTGGATGAGAACCGATTTTATAAAGCTCTTCGCCGCGGGGATGGCTTGTCGGTCGGCCGATTAGACGCTCGATTTACGGGGCGCGACTTAGATGATGCGGGCGAATATGTCGATTTTGACCCATCTTTTGCCAATATTGACGGTCCGTTTACAGCGACAATTAATGATTATTTGTCCAAAGAATTGAAGTTTAAAGAAGAGAAGGGCTATAATGTATTTGGCGATGTTTATCCTTGGTCCTACAAGAATGTGCAAAATAAGTATTTAAATGTGGCGGAGAGTTTGCGTGATGCGATGGCGAAAAACCCTAATTTGAAAGTGTATTTAGGCTGCGGATATTATGATTTTGCTACCCCTTATTTTACGGCTTTGTATGATGTGGAGCATATGTTTTTGCGCCCTGAGCAAAGAGCGCGCGTGGACATAAAGTTTTATGAATCAGGCCATATGTATTATATACACAAACCAAGTTTGATTCAATTTAAAAAGGACATTGATTCCTTTTTCGATTCTTCAAAATAAATTCTTAGCTTTGCCATCCCATTCAGAGGGGTGTCCGAGTGGTTTAAGGAGCACGCTTGGAAAGCGTGTGTAGGTCTCAAGCTTACCGAGGGTTCGAATCCCTTCCCCTCTACAAAGCCTTTCAGCGTGAGCTGAGAGGCTTTTTTAATGGGCGGAAGTGAATTCCGCTAGCGAGATTGAACGAACGCCCATTAAAAAAGCCACGGTTCGCAGCGCGAACAGTGGCAGGCTTTGTGCAAGATGCCCTGCGGGCTGACAGCGAAACGGAGTGGAGCTGTCACTCCCGAACGTTGAGTATCAAGCGAATGGTGTTAGGCTTTGTGCAAGATGCCCCCTGCGGATGACAGCGAAACGGAGTGGAGCTGTCACTCCCGAACTTTGAATATCAAGCGAATGGTGTGAGGCTTTGTGCTAGATGCCCACTGCGGGCTGACAGCGAATGAAATGAAGCTGTCAATCCCCATCTAAATAAAAAAGGAGATCAAATTTGATCTCCTTTTTTATACAATTTATTTTTCTTCGCTTACAGCTTGAATCAAGCCTTTGATATATCCGTAGCAAAATGAAAATGCTTGATTACCTTTTAAATCATCATGATGGTGAGGTACGTGATCCGGCATAACCATTCCTGAAAATCCTACATCTCTTAAGGCCCTTACGACTTTAAGAAAATTCATATCACCATTATCTGGGTACACTTCTTGGAAGTTATTAAACCCTCCCTTTATATTTCTTAAATGGACGTTGAAAATCTGATTGCGCTCACCTACCCATTTTATGATCGGGAAAATTTCGCTTGCTGGATCATTTAATCCCTCGGCGATTGATCCGATACAAAAATTAAATCCATGGTATTCATTGTCGTACAATTTAGCAAACCGTTGAATACCTTTAAAAACGTCGGGGCTATTCCATCGGGTAATTCCTCGGTATCCCACTGGAGTTGGTGGATCGGCTATATGATTCGCTAATTTGACTTTATATTCTTTGGCAACGGGCAAAAGTCGATCTAATAAATATGTAATTCTTTCAAACATTTGTTCAATACTCACATCACCCGCAATTGTTTTTGGGTCGTTCCTTTTTAATGCTTCTTGATAATTCCAAACATTGTATTCAACATTTCCTCTTTTGGGATCTACCACTCGGCCCGTTCTTAAAACGGGCAAAATAGTCGTATTGTAATTCAAAACTTTGATGCCAGTCTTTGAAGCTACCTGAATCATTTGTTGGAGTATCTCTATTTCCCGATCCCTTTCAGGGCTTTTTCCCAACATGATATTCGGATATTCAACTTTGTCAATGCCGGCAGATGTCAATGGAAAATGGTAGGCGTCTAATTTGATGCCATATTTTTCACAAGCTTCTTTTTTCGCTAATGAATCAGCTAAGTCCCAGCCTTTGCCAACAATTGTTTTGGGAGTTCCCCCGTCAATATTGAAAACGCCATGCCGAGCTTTAAATTCTAAATTTTCGATGGTTGTTCCACCCGATTGGCAGCCAACGGTCATTAATGTTTTCTTAGGGGCTATCGCTTCTATCGATGCTTTTACATCTGTGGAATTTAATAAGGTTGCTCCTACAGAACTTGCTGTTATAGCTTTTAAGAAATTATTGCGTTTCATCGTTCTAGTGTTTAAATAGTTTAATTGATATATTTCAATATTTATGTCTGTAAATTTAATATAAGTGAGCTGTGGTCTAAATGCCCATTTCCCTTTTTAATTGCTTTTTCCATTAAGTAAGCAGCCATTTCGGTCCCTGGTAAGGTTAAACCTAATTCTTGACTTGTTTTCAAAGCAATTCCTAAATCTTTGTTGTGTAAATTAACGGTAAATCCAGGAACAAAATTTTCCTCAATCATTCTTTTTCCATGAAGATCTAATATTTTACTTTGAGCAAAACCCCCTAGCAATACGTCTCTCACTTTTTCAACATTTACTCCTGCTGATTTTGCCAATGTTATTGCTTCAGATACGGCCTGTATCGTTATTCCAACAATCATTTGATTACATATTTTGGTTATTTGGCCCGCACCGGATTCTCCAATATGTACAATGTTTTTTCCCATGGCTTCGAAAATGGGTAAAGCATTTTTAAATGCCATTTCACTCCCACCCACCATGATGGATAAACTACCGGCAACGGCTCCTACTTGGCCACCGGAAACTGGGGCGTCTAATGCCTCAACTCCTTTTTTCTTAAAAATATCATGGATGTTTTTTGTTGCCGCCGGAGCAATACTCGACATGTCAATAAACAAAGTTCCAGGTTTTATAGAATGGACGAGTTGGTTTACCACCTCTAGCACTTCCGGAGAATCAGGCAGCATCGTAATGATCACTTCACTTTTTGCACTTAATGCTTCAAGGTTGGCGCACACATTCGCTCCCACTATTCCCAATTCATCAGAAGCTTTACTTGTAATAAGAATGCTAACATCAAACCCTGAATTTAAAAGATTTAATGCCATCGGTTTCCCCATGATGCCCAGGCCGACAAATCCAATTTTTTTCATTTTCAACAAATTTTTATACTAATGGAAAGAGTTTTGCGCCAATAATGATGATAATAAGTCCCGTAAATCCCATGATGGCTAACATAGGCGTTATTGTTTTTAATGCTTCTTTCTCAGTTAAATTACTAAGCTTACAAATGATCCAAAAACCTGCATCATTCATCCAAGGGACTAGTTTAGATCCACAGCCAATGGCTAAACCTAAATAGACAGGGTGAAATTCAAGGTTTGCATTATTTGCCATGCCTGACAATATTCCTGATGCAGTAATTAACGCAACCGTCGCAGAACCTTGTGCCGTACGAACGATTGCCGCGATAAAGAATGCTAACGGAATGAGTGCAATTTGATAATCTTTTGTCATATCTGCGATCCTATTGCTTATTCCGGTTTGTTGGAGCATCCCTCCAAAAGCACCTCCAGCAGCTGTAATTAGAATGATTCCCCCACCACTCATTAAAGCAGCCTGTACAAAAGAGGTTAAATTTTCATCTTTCCCCTTCTCTTTTACCAAAACCAGAAGTGCAATAATTCCGCCACAAATGATGGCTACATTTTTATCTCCAAAAAATTTAAATAGGGCAAGGGTATTCGTCAATAAGGAAGAATTACCTGAAGTATCCCCTTTGGTTACAAATGCATTGATGAACGTATCCAAACAAATGAATAGCAATGGGAATAATATGGGTAAAAGGGAAATTCCAAGACTTGGTAATTTGATAGTCTCCTTGGCAGAAATAATTTTTATGTCTTCTAGCTTAGCATCCAGCGAATCCCTTAATTCGATGGGCCATTTTAAATTGGCCCATTTGGCGAAAAAATATCCGGAGGTTATCGTGAATAGGCCAACAATAGTTCCCGAAATCATCATGAGACCTATAGGAATGTGCATTTCTCCAATTAGAAAAAGGGGTCCTGGTGCCGGGGGTACAAGAGAATTTGCCATAGCAGCTCCCGCCATAATACACAATATGAGTAAAAGGTAGTTTTTGCCAATTCTAAATGTCATGGCTTTGGCTAATGGAATCATTAAGAACAAAACTGTATCAAAAAACACTGGGATCCCTAAAAAGAAGCTACTGATTAAAAACGCGATGGGCGCTTTATCTATTCCTGTAAATTTAAGAATCGATCGAATGATGCGTTCTGCTGCACCACTTTCCAACATACACTTACCTATGATGGCGGCCATGGCGATTAATATCCCAATTTTAGCACAGGTGTTACCGAATTCTGTCGCAATGCGCTCGCCAATACTCTTTTTTGCTAGTGTTAATGCGGCAGCAGGGGATATTCCTTTGTCGATGGCAAACTGCTGAATCGCCTCAGGAGATGTTAAAATCGCCACGGAAAAGGCTCCTAATAAAAGGGCTAAAAATGGATGTAATTTGAGACCAATGATGCCTCCAACAACCATAATAATGCCAATAAATAAAATGATTAATGGATCTAAGCTTGTCATATTGTATTGATTTTTATAAAAATTTTATTTATTTTTTCTCAAGTCATCTAAGTTTTTGGACATATTTCTAGCCCCTTCCGCTACAAATGTTGCATCGGCGCCACAGGCTAAAAATCGAATCCCCATCGCATGGTATTTTTCATACTCAGAAATGTTGAAGAATAAAATTCCCGTGGCCTTCCCAAATTTTTTCGCAGCATTCGTAATTAAATGGATGGCATCTAAAAATCGGGGATGGTCGAATTGTCCAAAAATCCCCAGTTCCATGGTTAAATCAGCAGGCCCAATAAATAGTACATCTACTCCATTGACCGCTGCAATTT
>CANIYB010000068.1 GCA_947471105.1 Cytophagaceae bacterium | reverse complement strand
TTACCTGCACCGGTGAAATCAGGTGGAAATATAAGTTTCTCGATCGACTGGAATTATTTAATTACTGAATATTATGGTCGGTCAGGCTATGAACTTTTTCCAAAAGATGGAAATGCTAATTACTTCATTGCCCATTGGTTTCCACGTTTAGCTGTATATAACGATGTATACGGTTGGCAGCACAAACAATTCATAGGCCAAGGAGAGTTTACCTTAAATTTTGGAAATTATAAAGTAGCCATTACGGTGCCTAATGACCATGTAGTCGGTGCTTCCGGCGAATTACAAAACGCATCGCAGGTGATGAGCGCAACCCAATTGAAACGTTGGGACCAAGCAAAAACAGCCGTTAGACCCGTAATCATTGTGACTCAAGCGGAAGCGGAGAAAGCTGAAAAAAATAAGCCGACAGGCAAGAAGACATGGGTTTACAAAGCCGATAATGTACGTGATTTTGCATTTACAAGCTCCCGTAAATTTATTTGGGACGCGATGCAAGTCGACGTAGAGGGTAAAAAAGTATGGGCTATGTCCTATTATTCTAAAGAAGGAAATCCACTTTGGGAAAAATACTCCACGATGGCGGTAGCACATACGCTAAAATCCTATTCCAAAAGAACCATCGCTTATCCGTATCCCGTGGCTATTTCTTGCCATGCAACTTTAGGTGGCGGAATGGAATATCCGATGATTTCATTTAATGGAGGTCGACCAGAAACGGACGGTACTTATACAGAAAATACGAAAAACGGGATGATCGGTGTGATTATTCATGAAGTTGGACATAATTTCTTCCCCATGATTATCAATTCGGATGAGCGCCAATGGTCTTGGATGGACGAGGGTTTAAATACGTTTTGTCAGTATTTAGCTGAAATGGAATGGGATCGCAACTTTCCTGCGCGCCGCGGAGAGCCGCAAGATATTGTTCCTTACATGCGTTTAGATACCAAAAACCAAGTGCCTATTATGGCCAATTCGGAAAACATTATGGATTTTGGAAACAATGCCTATGCAAAGCCCGCGACTGCTTTAAATATCCTTCGTGAAACGGTTATGGGGAGAGAATTATTTGATTACGCCTTCAAAGAGTATGCGCGCAGATGGGCATTCAAGCAGCCATACCCTGCAGATTTCTTTAGAACGTTAGAAGATGCCTCGGGCGTCGACTTGGATTGGTTTTGGAAAGGTTGGTTTTATGGCACAGAGCCGGTGAACCAATCCATCGAAACCGTGGAATGGTTTGGCATAGACACGCAAGATCCAGTAGCTAAAAAAGCCGGTGATAAAGAAGCGGCTCAAGCCAAGCGTCAAACCATTTCAAGTATTCGAAATAAAACAGATATTAAATCCACCGTTGTAGAAGAGAATCCAGACCTTACTGATTTTTACAATACGTATGATCGTTTTGCGCCCACGGACGCTGACAAGAAAAAGTATCAAGATTATTTAGCTTCTTTAAATGAAGATGAAAAAAAATTGGTCGCCCAAGGAAAGAACTTTTATGTGGTTAATTTCAAAAATAAGGGAGGTTTGCCTATGCCAGTCATCATTAAATTAAATTATGAAGATGGTACGGAAGAGGTCTTGAGATTTCCGGCTGAAGTATGGAGATTGAACGATGTGGAGGCTAAAAAAATAATTCCAACCAGCAAGAAAGTGGTTAAGTGGACCTTGGACCCTTATTATGAAATTGCTGATATCGATACCGATGATAATGCATTCCCACGGGAACCGGCTAAACCGACTAAAGTCCAATTGTTTAAGATGCAAAGAAGATCATACTCGATTGATGGCAATCCAATGCAAGATGCGAAAAAAGCGAAAGAAGCAGCTGGAGCGGTAACTGGTTCGAAGAACTAAAATTAATTTGAATTAAAAGCGCCTGAAGTTCATGCAATTTCAGGCGCTTTTATGTTTATACAAACCAAAGTTTCAAAGACGCAATCACTAAAACCAAAGCTAAAATCCATTTTACTTTTTGGTTGGAGGCTATTTTGGAGCCCCAACTCGCACCGATGAATCCGCCAATTAATGAGGCGATGAGCCAATAAATCATTTGAGATTGATCCAGTGGAATCCAAGTTTTCAGACCTGCTAATCCAGAAACTGAATTTACAAAGATAAATAATGCAGATACGGCAGCGGCTTCTTTAAGGCTAGCCCATCGAAATAGCAATAATAAAGGGCTTAAAATAATTCCCCCACCGATGCCAATCATCCCGGATAGCAAGCCGATGATTCCACCAATAAATACCCCTAAAACGGGAATTAATGTGTTCGATTTTTCTTCCTTCAATTGGTAGACCATTCGAATCACCGCCATCAACAAACAACATCCTAAAATCTGCTTATACGTAGAATCCGTCAAAGGAATCTTGGCCCCAAAAAAAGCCGCCGGAATGGATCCTAAAGCAAAAGGCCAAAAAAGCTTCCACTTAAAAAAACCTTGTCGGTAAAATGCCATAAAAGACATCAGGGAAACACCTAGATTTAAAAGCAAAGCAGTTTGTTTCATGATAGAGGGAGCAATGGCAAAAATGGCCATGACGGCTAAATAACCACTCGCACCCCCGTGTCCAACAGATGCATATAAAAAGGCCATAATGGCCAATAAAAGAATTAAAAACTCTGATTGGAACGCGAAATCAAACAATAATGGCGACATGATGTATTATTAACGCAACAATAATTTGATATAAATATAAAATTTTTCCCAGTCGGGAACACGTATTCTTTCTTCTTTGATTCTTGCAGCAGGTAAAGCTTTAATCTTTTCAAATAAACGAATGTAATATTCAAAAGCCAATAAAACTCCCTTCTTGGCGACTTCAGGAAGGCCATTGATTCCCCGTAAACCGGCATCAAAATCCAATTGAATATCATCTTCAATTTCGCGTTTTTCCGCATCGGTAAACGTATTAAAATCAATATTTGGGAAATACACGCGGCCACGCTCCTCATAATCTGAACGAATGTCACGAAGAAAATTAATTTTTTGAAAGGCTGAACCTAAGGCACAAGCATCTGATTTCAGCGCCTCATATTCGGATGGATTTCCAGCACAAAAAACACGAAGGCACATTAAACCTACCACCTCGGCAGATCCATAAATATATCGTTTATATTCTTCAGGATTATAATGGGTTTCCGTTAAATCCATTTCCATGGAATATAAAAAAGCCTCGATGAGCTCATGCTCCATGTTGAATTCATTGACAACCCACTGGAATGAATGCAAAATGGGATTTAGACTGATTTTTTCCTCGATCGATTGATACGTATCTGATTTAAATCGGGCTAATAATTCCTTTTTATCATGTGTGTGAAAAGTATCCACAATCTCGTCGGCCAATCGAACAAAACCATAAATGGCATAAATGGCATCATGAACTTTCGTGTCCAAAGTTCTTATTCCCAAAGAAAAAGAAGTGGAATAGGCCCGAGTTAATAATTTACTGGAAGCAAGCGATACCTTTAAGTATAAATCCATATACGCTAATTTAATTCTTTATGCACTTCTGAGGCAACCACCAATCCTGAAATGAGTGAAGGGGGAACCCCGGGTCCCGGAACGGTCAATTGGCCCGTATAATACAAATTTTTAAGATTTTTATTTTTCAAAGAGGGCTTCAAAATCGCTGTTTGCATGAGCGTATTGGCCAAACCATAGGCATTCCCTTTGAAAGCATGGTAATCATTTTTAAAATCCTTATGAGCATAAGAACGTTTATAGACGATTGAATCCCGAATGCTAACGCCACAATATTCCTCTAGTCGGTCCATCAATTGGCCAAAATATTTTTCTCTCACCTCCTCATTATCCTCTAAATCTGGAGCCACGGGAATTAACAAAAATATATTTTCGCAACCCTCCGGAGCTACCGAAGGATCTGTTACTGAAGGCGCTGAAACATAAAATAAGGGGTCGGAAGGCCATTGAGGATCCGTATAAATCTCGTGTGAGTGAATTTTAAAATCGCGGTCAAAAAATAAATTATGATGTTTTAATCGAGGAATTCGCTTAGAAATACCTAGGTAAAACAATAGAGAAGAGGGTGCCATCACTCTTTTATCCCAATAATTTTCATCATAATTGCGATAGTTTTCACCCAAAACTTCTTCCACATGGTGATAATCTGCGCTAGCCACCACGGCATCGGCTTCATGAAATCCTGATTTTGTGTAAACCCCTTTAACTTGGGAACCATCCATTTCAAATGAACTGACTTCAGCATCATAGGTTATTTTAACTCCTTTTTCTTCTGCTAGGGAAACCATGCCTTTGACAATTAAATGCATTCCGCCCATCGGGTACCAGGTTCCTAATTTAATTTCGGCAAAATTCATTAAGCTATACATCGCCGGGGTATTTTGAGAAATAGCCCCTAAAAATAAAATGGGGAATTCCATTAATTTTAAAAGCGTAGACGACTTGAAAAATTTCCTAATGTGCGTGTAGAAGGATTGAAAAACGTCTAATCTTAGCACGTCGATCAACAAGCCAATGCTTAAGAATTCGGTGATTTTACGAGAAGGTTTCCAAACAAACTTCTGAATACCCACTTTATATTTATAGGAGGCTTGGTCTAAAAATTGATCTAATGAATGAGCTGCTCCCTTTTCATACGTTTCAAAAAGATCACGTAAATCTGAATAATTAGCAGGCAAGTCGATGACCTCGTCTTTGGATAAGATAACCGAGTAGGATGGATCAAGTCGAATTAAATCATAATAATCCGATGGTTTTTTCCCAAAGCGAGCAAAATAAGTTTCAAAAATATCGGGCATCCAGTACCAACTAGGCCCCATATCGAACATGAATCCTTTTTCAGAAAACACGCGTGCACGACCACCCGCCATTTCATTTTTTTCTAAAATTTCAACTTGGTAGCCTAAATCAGCTAAGGCGGTGGCGGTAGACAATCCGGAAAATCCGGCGCCAATGACAATTATTTTTTTGCTCTTATTCATCAAAAAAGGATTAGACAAATATATTAAAATTTAGCGTTTCAATTTTGATAAAAAGAAAAAGTCAGACAATATCTGACTTTTTACTATTCTAATCTGTTAACCAAAAAACTATAAAACTCTATGCGTACATTTTAAGCGAACTTTTAAGAAGTTTTCTCGCGATGTGTATTCTATTTTTAACCGTTCCAATCGGCAAATCAAGCTCTTCAGCGATTTCATGGTATTTAAAACCTTGAAAATACATCAAGAAAGGAACTCGGTAAATTTCTTCTGTGAGGCAAAGTGCCTTGTCTATGTCTTCCTTAATAAAATGGTTGACCGCACTATTTTCTTGTAAAGAATCACTGGAATTGATAAAATGTAAATTTTCAGTGGTATCGATAAAAGTATTTCTTCGAACCATTCGTTGGTACTGCGTGATAAACGTATTTTTCATGATGGTAAATAACCATGCTTTCAGGTTTGTTCCATCTGAATATTTTTCACGATTGGTATAGGCTTTTACCAAAGTATCCTGAACCAAATCGTTTGCATCATCTGAATCCCTAGTTAAACGCAAAGCAAATGGCTTTAAAAACTTAGAAAAATTACCTACTTGGTAAGAAAATTCTAGCGCCGTCATAAAAGTGTTTGTTTTTTTGTTTAACAAATATATAAAAAGATTAAACAAAAAAAATATTTATTAAAAAATTTTATCTACCTATTTTGATCATTTAGCATCGAACTTGTCCAATAAATCCTTTTGACTACAACAATTGATCTTTTTTGATACATTATTTATATTTTTACCCTCTTATTTATTTTTGTATCTCTTTGATGATATCACCCAAAAATCTTTTTTTTATTTTTTTACTCTTAGCGTATCAAGGCATTTCTCAAACGGCATGCAATTGTACATTAAGGGGAAAAGTCATTTCAAAGGAGAGCGGTGAGGTTATTTCAGGTTCATACATTTATTTGAAAGGCCAAAAAATAAACGCTCAAACGGATGAAAAGGGTAATTTCAAATTAGATAAAATATGTCCGGGGACTTATACGTTGGTTTGCGAAATGAGCAGTTTCAACAAAATAGAAACGTCCATTACGTTAAAAGACCATGATGAACTAACCGAAAATCTTAGCTTAGAAACGCACGATGAGCATCTCATGGAGGTATTGGTCACTGGAAAAAAAACGGTAAATACTTCCCAACTTAAAGGAGAATTAAGCGCTGAGCAACGATCGCAAAGAGATGGATTAAGCCTGGGCGAAATGCTAAAAGGAATTTCAGGTGTTCAGAGTTTGCAAACTGGAAGCAGCATTTCCAAGCCCATCATTCATGGGATGCACTCTTCTCGGGTCATCATTTTAAATCAAGGCGTCAGACAGGAGGGCCAACAATGGGGAAGTGAACATGCGCCGGAAGTAGATCCATTCGTCTCCAAAAACATACAAGTGATTAAGGGTCCCGCAGGACTTCGATATGGTGGCGATGCCATCGGGGGTATCATATTAATGGAACCCAATGCGCTACCTGACACCAGTGGAATTAAGGGAGAAGCTCAAACGATATTCTTTACCAACGGAAGACAATTTGTCACTTCGGGTATGTTAGAAGGGGGAATTAAAAATACAAATGGCTGGGGATGGAGAGTTCAAGGAACCTTAAAAAATGGAGGGAACGTAAAAACCGCCAATTACTATTTGGCCAATACAGGCGTGGAAGAACAAAATTTTTCAACGGCCCTTGGATATAAAAACCAAAAATTGGGTGCCGACTTATTTATCAGTCGCTTCCACTCAGTCGTAGGCATTTATGCTGGGTCCCATATCGGAAACATCAATGACCTTAAAATAGCTATTGCCAGCGATCGTCCATTTGAGATTTATACGCCTACAAATTTTATTAGAGAAGTGGAGAGGCCCAACCAAGACATCACCCATTCACTGGTCAAATTCAAGGCTTACCTTAATCTAACAAATAAAACAATCAGAATGAACGTGGCACATCAAGATAACGAACGCCTAGAATTTGATGTAATGCGATTAGGGAAAAACATTAACACATTGAGTTTTAATCTTGAAACATTAAGTTCTGAAATTTTAATGGATGAGGCCAACTCCACAAAATTATGGAAAGGACAATTTGGCCTAACTTTTTTAACTCAAGGCAATCGTACATCAGGGAATCGAGTGAATCAACCTACGCTCACGTCTAGTTTGCTTCCTAATTATTATCAGACCAACCTAGGTATTTTTGCTTTAGAAAGGTATGTGAATCAAAAAATGGAAGTTGACATGGGGCTCCGATTAGACGCAAAGGACATTGAAATTCATCGGCCTACACAAAATTATTCCTCCAACATAAAACGTGATTTAAATAATTATGTCGGCCTTTCAGGAAGTGTGGGGTTAAAATACCATTGGACTCAAAATTTCGAAAACCACTTGATCATCGCTAGAGCATTTAGAGCGCCAAGTCCTAACGAATTATTTTCAAATGGAGTACATCATGGTGCAGGTGCATACGAAATAGGGGATCCATTCTTGAAAGGAGAAACCGCCTACAATGTAAGTCTAAACTCGGTATACAGAACTGGGAAATTAGAAGTAGAATTTGGCTTGTATAACAATAGCATTCAACATTTTATTTATCTGAAGCCATTAATGGAACAAGGTGATCCCGTTTTTATTACGACGGTACGCGGTAGTTTCCCAGCCTTTACCTACGAACAAATTGACGCTAGTTTTAAAGGAATGGATGGACAAATATCCTACAGCATTTCTGATTCTTGGAGCCTTCAGCAAAAAACAAGTATTGTTCGGGCTTATGATGAATTAAATAAAGCCTATTTGGTGAATATTCCGCCTGACCGATTCGAATACCTGATTCGTTATCAATTCAAAAAACATAAGCAGTATGTAAGTTGGGGCCTGACCCAAGTCTCCACTCAAAAAAGGGTCGAAAAAAATTCTGATTTTTCTCCTCCGCCAAAAGGATATGTATTGGGGCAGGTACATTGGGGAATCTCAATAAATAAATTCGACTTTGGGGTTTCTGTCACCAATGCATTCAACCAAGATTACCGAGATTACTTAAATAGATTCCGGTATTTTGCCGATGACCAAGGGCAAAACATAAGTTTCAGAGCCACTTATCGCTTCAGCTAATTATCTTTTAAGCCAAGATTCTGGATTTTGACGAACCGTATTCTTCCAAACTTGGAAATTAATTTCTGCGGTTCCATCCTCATCCGATGCCACCGTTCCTATTCGCTGTCCTGTTCGCACTCGCTGACCCGTAGAAACTGACACATTATCTAGCTTGCTATATACGGTAAAATAATCCCCATGTTGGATCGCCACCACCGTATTAATCCCAGGAATATTCACCACCGACTGCACAATGCCGTCATAAACCGTATGAACGGCAGAACCCGCGGAAGTTTGAATATCAATTCCATTGTTATTAATCATCACCCCCTTCAAAATGGGATGTTTATGAACGCCAAAATGATCCGAAATAAATCCCGATGGCACAGGGAAAGGCATTCTGCCGCGCAAAGCTGCAAATGAAACAGCTAACTTAGCCTCATCAGCATTCATGTAATACGTATTTTTCTCTAAGACTGGTTCGGTAACCGCTTCTTTGGCAACGGGCTTTTCTTTGGCAATTTCTTTTTTGGATTCTGGCTTCGAAACTTCTTCTACCTTATCGGCAGGCTTTTCATATTTTTTAACGAGCCCTTCTTCAAGCTTAGGCTTGGGCAGCTCCGGCTTATTGACCTCTAATTTCTTCGCCTGCGCCGCCATACGTAATCGGCGCTCCCGCTCCATACTTTTTTGAATCTCTCGCTGAACAATCCCGGCAATTAAATTATCTAACTTTCGAATCGCTAATTTTTTACGTTCCAACTCAATCTTCAATTTTTTCTCTTGTTGGGTCAATACCGTCACCACCTTCGCCTCTTTCGTTTTCATGACCTCCAACTTCACCTTTTCTTTTTCCTTGACAACCAACACTTTTTTCTCTTCATTTTTTTTGAAAATCACTTGCTGTTTTTTAGTCATTAAATCTTGGCGAGTCTCAAAAATCTTTTTAGCCTGCCCTTTCCGATTTGTGGTATATTGTTTTAAGAAATCAAACCGACGAACAAACTCGCCCAAATCTGATGATAAAAGCAAAAAACTTAATTTGTTATTGACCGTCGATACTTTCTCCGCCTCATATAACATCTTCGCATAGGCTTTTTTTAATCGCTCTAATTTGACCGCTAGCTTATCACTTTCTTGCGTTAATATTTTCGCTTCAGAGGCTAATAAATTTTGATTTTCATTCAATATATTAATCTGCTTCTTCTGAACAACAATCTGCTCCTTCAATACATTTAATTTACCAATCGATACCTTTTTCTTTTTTGATGTTTTAGAAATAATGGAATTTAGCTCCTTTATTTTGACCAAATTATCATTCTTTTGCTGCTCCAATTGAGTTTTTTTATCCACTTGAGCATAGGTCTCAAAACCAATAAAAAGGGCAATCAATAAATTGATATCGTGTAATTTCATTTACGTGTAGGATTCAATAATTTTTCCGGAACCTTAAATGGGAATTCCAAAGGTGTATCTAAAAGTTCTACTTTAGAGTATTTAATGGTTATTAATGTATTCACACTTTTATTGTCCTTATCCTTAACATCCAAATTAATTTGGCTAGAAAAAGGAAAGAGTACTTGATTTAATAGGGTGAATTCCTCGAAATCCATGGTCATCTTATTACTAGTAGGAACGTCATTAACCAATATTTTTTTTAATTTTCGGTTAGGCCCCACCATATTATCTATATTAATCCGCCCCTCTTGCTGCTTTAAAATTATATTTTCATTCTCCCGAATAACTCTTGAATTATTCTTTTTATAGGGCTGATTCCCGACAATGAGCGACTGAAGAATCAAATAATCTACCTTAAAACCCATTAATACACTGACACTATCATAGGTTAAATTAAAGTA
>CANIYB010000067.1 GCA_947471105.1 Cytophagaceae bacterium | reverse complement strand
TGAAGGCCACAGTGTTTTTGTTTTTTATGAAATAATCGGCAAAATTGAGGCAAAAATAAGAAAAAATAATGGAAAGGCGACGATGCACCTCTCCTGTAATCGAGTAAATGTTGAGACAAGCCATTTAATAAAATGAACATTGAGTTACATCCGATCAAGCAATTACCCTTCCTATGAAAAAATCTGAAATTAGAGAAAAGGCCTTGGCGGAAAGAAAAAATTGGTCTCAAGAAAAATTCGAATGGATGAATTCCGAATTATTGAATCAAATCCAAGCGTTTATCCAGCCTCTGCCTAGAAATTTGATGCTCATGAGTTTTCATAGTATGGAACAACATCGAGAAATCATGACAGCCCAACTGCATGAACTATTGATCCATGAACCCTTTTATCATCAATTGATTTTTCCGAAGGTTGAGAAAAACTCGAGCCAATTAATTCCCTATTTGACAGATAAAAAATCAATATTCGTGCGGTCAGATTGGGGGATTTTAGAACCGACGAATGATACCGCGGTCCAATTAAACCCTAGAGATATCGACCTAATCTTCATTCCTTTATTGGCCATAGACACGCAGGGACACCGAGTAGGGTATGGTAAGGGTTTTTACGATCGATTTTTAGCGAACACTAAACCCGAACTGATTAAAATTGGTTTGGGTCTTGAGGAACCCATTGAACCTATTGAAGACTTGAATTCCTTTGATATCGCTATGGATTTTGCCATCACGCCAAAATCGGTCTACCGTTTTCGTTGATTTATTTACAAAAAAGATTTCGAATCAAAATTTAAGCCCTAATTTTACAGGATTAAATAATTTCCAACTGGTGAAGGCGAAGCTATTGTTATTCTTTATTGTAATTTCTGGGCCTATTTTAGGTCAAAAAGAATTGAAAAAAGAATTATTTCCAATCGGCGAAACTCAAACTGGATTTAGAAAACAATTTGTTTATAAACGGCAATTAATCGACAACCCATTGGCCTTGCAAATCCCACTTTTGGAGGCACAAGATCCAGTGATCAGTCGGGAATTTTTAATTTATAAAAGACAGCAAAGTCACATAAAATGGATCTCGGGAATAACTGCCCTACTTTCATTTTATACCTTACTAAAAAAAGATGCTGTTTCGGATGGTTTTTACTGGTCCGTGGTGGGAGGAAGTGCGGTGGCTAATTTGTATTTTGGATCTGTTAGTGTTCGTCATTTTAGGCGAGCGTTAAATCGATATAATGAATTAGCGAATGATGGATCAAAAATGAGTTTTAAATATTCAACGGATGATCGCTTTGGTTCTTCCGTAGGTTTAGTTTGGCATTATAAATTTTAATTGAAACAAAAAATGAAAGTTGCGATTGTAGGCGCCACGGGATTAGTAGGTGGTGAAATTTTAAAAGTATTAGCGGAAAGAAATTTTCCTGTCACTGAGATCATTCCCGTTGCCTCTGAGCGGTCGATTGGGAAAAAAGTAAACTTCAAAGGGGTTGATTACTCGGTCGTTGGCTATGAAACAGCCATCGCCATGAAACCTAATGTAGCCATTTTTTCAGCAGGCGGGGGTACCTCATTAGAGGTAGCACCCAAATTTGCAGCAGCAGGAATAACGGTTGTTGACAATTCATCCGCATGGCGCATGGATCCCACCAAAAAATTAGTGGTGCCTGAAATTAATGCGTATACCTTGACCAAAGAGGATAAAATTATTGCCAACCCAAATTGCTCAACGATTCAAATGGTCGTTATTTTAAATCCATTGCATAAAAAATATAAAATTAAGCGAGTAGTGGTTTCGACGTATCAATCGGTGACTGGTACTGGAAAAGCTGCCGTAGACCAATTATTTGATGAGCGAGCAGGAAAAGAAAATATTGCCCGCGTTTATCCGCACAAGATTGATCTAAACGTATTGCCTCATATTGATGTTTTCTTGGACAATGGATATACGAAAGAAGAGATGAAAATGATTTTGGAAACCAAAAAAATCATGATGGATGATTCGATTCAGGTTACGGCCACGACTGTACGTATCCCGACGATCGGTGGACATTCCGAAGCGGTTAACATTGAATTTGAACATGATTTTGATTTAGCCGAAGTACGAAATATATTGGAAAATGAGGAAGGTGTAATCGTTCAAGATGATCCAAAGAATTTTTTATACCCAATGCCCATCACAGCGCACGGAAAAGATGAGGTTTTTGTGGGAAGAATTCGCAGGGATGAGAGTCAAAAAAATACGTTAAACTTGTGGATTGTAGCTGATAACTTACGTAAAGGTGCGGCGACCAATGCCATCCAAATAGCGGAATATTTGGCAAAAAATCAGTTGATTTAATTATAAGCATTCTCGTTTCAGGCTATGACAAGACTTAGTGTCAATATCAATAAAATTGCCACTTTGCGAAATTCGCGCGGAGGGGACAATCCAAATGTATTGGACGTCGCTAAAGATTGTGAGCGATATGGAGCTGATGGCATTACGGTCCATCCGAGGCCCGATGAGCGACATATTCGATATGCGGATGTGCATGCCTTAAAAAAAATAGTCACCACGGAATTTAATATTGAGGGGAATCCGCTTGAAGCTTCTTTTGTCGACCTTGTTTTATCGGTAAAACCAGAACAAGTGACCTTAGTACCTGATGCCTTGGGCCAACTCACTTCGAATCATGGTTGGAATACCATTGAGCATCAAGCCTTATTAATCAAAATAATTCGACCTTTCCGCGAAGTAGGTATACGCGTATCTATTTTTGTAGATCCTGTTTTGGAAATGATTGAGGCGGCGGTGTCAACAGGAGCCGATCGAGTGGAACTGTACACGGAACCTTATGCGACTAACTTTGACAGTAATCCCGTGGAAGCGGTGGCAAATTACCGTAAAGCTGCCTTTAGGGCACATCAATTAGGCTTAGGGGTCAATGCGGGGCATGATTTGAGTTTAGAAAATTTAGCGTATTTCAAAGCAAACGTTACACCCTTGGATGAAGTATCGATTGGCCATGCGCTTATATGCGATGCATTGTATTATGGATTGGAAAACACGATCCAGCTGTATAAGCGCCAACTAAAATAACAAGCTTTTAGCAAATAAAAAGAGGCACCATTTAGGTGCCTCTTTTCTTTTTATCCATTCTGATAAATAATGCCTATTCCTTTTCGCCAGTCAATACTACTTGGCCTCCAGCTACTGAGATTTTGACAGAACTAATTTTTCCGCCTGTACGGGAAAAAATGATATCTGCATCATATCCTTGAAGCGCTGTTGTAAATACATCAGGAGTATTTGATGCCTTCAAAACTGCCCCTTGAGTTGGGTTTGCATCAGAAGTAATTAATAATTTTCCTTCTTGTACATTCACAATCATTTTTTTAACATACTCATTATCAGCCATTTTAAAAGTAGCAACATAATCAGTCATTGAACTAGCAGAAGCAGAACTTGCACCTTCTTTCTCTCCCATTAAAGCATTGCCTTGAGCTTCAATTTTCAATCCTTTTACTTTACCCCCATCACGCGTAAAAGTAATTGTAGCGCTCATGGATTCAAGTAAAAACTCATCTGCCGTTTTTCCTTTGGCCAATTCAGAATCAGGTAAACCTTCTGCAGAAATAATTACTTTTCCTTCTTTCACATTTACTTTTAACACTTTAACATATGGATTTTCCTGCATTTTGTAAGAACCGGCAAATTCATCATTAGAAGCTACTTGAGCAAAAGACTTGATGGACAATAAAATTACCGTTAACAAAACGGCTAAAAAGCGTAGATTTTTCATTTTAATTTATTTTAAGATTTTAACAAAACTAATTGTTTTTTAATCATTTCTAATATAATAATTAGCTAAAATTGAATTATAACAATATCATTTTACTGTTATTTTTTGTTAACCCATTTTGAATTTAAATTGTTTTACTTAATTTGGCACTCCCAAATAAATTAAAAGTCAATTCGCCCAAAATAAAATCGATAGGAGACGCAATATGGAATAAAACTCTACGTTAACAATAATTAGAATTTATGATTAAAATTCATGTTAGCGATGCAGCGTTAATTTCAGCGTACATCCAAGGGGAAGACAAAGCGTTTGAGACATTAGTCAAACGTAGTAAATCAAAGGTGTTTACTAGTATATACTTGATCGTAAAAGACCGCTATGTGGCGGAAGATTTGCTTCAAGAAACCTATATTAAGGCGATCGATGTGATTAAATCGGGGCGCTACAACGAAGAGGGAAAATTTTTACCTTGGGTTGCACGCATAGCCCACAATTTAGCCATTGATTATTTTCGTAAGGAAAAAAGATATCCTACGATTGTTTTAGAAGATGGCTCTAAGGTGTTTAACAGTTTTGATTTTGCGGAGGACTCAGCAGAGGATTTGCAAATGAAATCAGATCAAATCGCTCATGTTAGGGAGATGATCAAAAAATTACCCGAAGAGCAAAGAGAAGTTTTAGTTTTGAGGCATTACGAGGAATTAAGTTTTCAAGAAATTGCCGAACAAACAGGAGTGAGTATTAATACGGCCTTAGGGAGAATGAGGTATGCCTTGATCAACCTAAGAAAAATGATAGAAAAACAAGAGAGTGCCTATGACGCAAAACTTTACCCCAAATGACCTTATTAAAATCTTATATGAGCCTAAAGAAGGGCTCGATCAGCTTTTAAATGCTGAAGAATGCTCGGAGTTAGCATCCTTTCAAAAGGTAAAAGATAAATTGGAAGAGGCCCTATTTGAGCCTTCTAATCAGTCTTTAGAGGCTATTTTAGCTTATTCTAAAAGCAAATCAGCCCTACATTCCTAAGCGGAAAAACAATCTTAAAATAATTCTTACCTTTGTTCAAAGCACATTTGATGCAAAAGAAAGAGCGATTTCAAGCATTTATTTCCCACTTTTCGACCCGTTTTCCTACGGCCGAAACAGAACTACATTATTCAAATCCATTTGAACTTTTAGTGGCTGTGGTTTTGTCGGCTCAATGTACGGACAAGCGAATCAACCAAATTACCCCTACCCTATTTAAGCGATTTCCGGATGCAAAGGCACTTTCAGAATCTAGTGTCGAAGAGATTTTTTCGTACATCAGGTCGGTTTCCTATCCCAATAATAAAGCGAAACATTTATTAGGTTTGGGCCAACGAATGGTCGATTCGTTTGAGGGCCAAGTTCCCGAGACGATGGAAGATTTACAAAGTTTACCAGGCGTGGGCCGTAAAACAGCGAATGTGATTGCTTCTGTCATTTATAACCAGCCCACTATGGCTGTGGATACACATGTTTTTAGGGTGTCTCGCCGACTAGGCCTTGTTCCTAAAACGGCAAATACACCGCTAAAAGTCGAACTATCCATTATCAAACATTTACCAGACGACATCATTCCAGTGGCTCACCATTGGTTAATTTTGCATGGTAGGTATGTATGCTTGGCCAGAACCCCAAAATGCCAAGTTTGTGAAATCAGTCATTTTTGTGCGTATTTTGAAAAAATAAAATGATCGAATCGATACAATCGCATGGATTAGAATATGCAGGAATAATCACAGCACTTCTGGGTGTATTTTATTCCACCCAACAACATAAAATTGCCTGGATTTGGAATTTCATCGCTTCCTGCATCTATGGTATTCTTTTTTATCGGGTAGGTCTATACTCCGACATGGAATTGCAAGGAGTATTTATGGCCATGGCGATTTATGGATTTGTGCAATGGAATAAAACCGAACAGTTATTAGAAGTCAGTCAGTCGAGTGGGGTGAACCTTATAATTGGCACCGGAGGATCTGTTCTTTTTGGGGTAATCTCAGGCTACCTACATCGTGACCTATCCAATGTTTCCTTCCCATATTTAGATGCGACTCTAACAGGTTTTAGTATCTGGGGTACTTATTTGGCAGCTAAAATGAAAATTGAAAACTGGCTCGTATGGATTTTTGTGAATATTATTTACATCGGAATCTATCTATATAAGGGAATGAATGGAACAGCCATACTTTACTTCATCTTCTTAATCTTTGCTTTTAGCGGATTTTATACTTGGAAAAAAAAATTGTCATAGATTTTATATCAATAATTACCTAAATCAATCATATAAAATTATCTTTGTAGAAATGTTAACTAAAAATATTAAAGGTTTGATATTCAAGCGTTTTGAGTTAAATCTTTGATATTTACCATTCTTAATCATTCGATATTTATTATGGGAAACGAAGAAAAACAACGCTATTCGGCGGAGGAGTTAAAAGAATTTGAACAAATAATTTTAGAAAAATTAGAAGACTCAAGGTCAGAATTAACTTATTTAAGAGAAACACTTTCCAAAAAGAACGACAGCGGAACGGATAAAACCTCCGGGAATTCAAAGGTAATGGAAGATGGTGCAGAAACTGCCGAAAAAGAAAACATGAACCAATTGGCCGTTCGATTACAAAAATTCATTGGAAGCCTAGAAAAAGCATTAATGAGAATTAAAAATGGGACTTATGGCGTATGCGTAGAATCCGGAAAATTAATTTCCAAAGAGCGTTTACGTTTAGTGCCGCATACTCAACATTCCATTGAGGCAAAATTAAAACAACGATAAATGGGGATTTTTGATAATTCTAAACTTGTAGACTTGGTCACCAAATACATCAAAACTCAATTGGAGTTGGTGAAATTGGACATCCAAGAACGCTTAGAAGAATTATTATCCAGAATTTTTAAATTTATATTAGCCGCATTTGCCGTTGGAATTACTCTTTTATTCTTACTATTGGGACTTGCAAACTTCCTTAATGACTATTTTGAAAGTTCCTTTATTGGATATATGAGTGTGTCAGGAATTGCGCTAGTCATTAGCCTCTTTATTATTTATTCCTTGAATAAAAAAAATCCAGATGTTCCTTTAATTGATTTGGAGGAAGTTGACGAATTTACAAATGCCCACGAGAACGATCATGACTGATTTAGAGAATAAACGTAAAGCATTAGAAGTGCAAGCAAATGAAGTGAAATCAAATATTTCATTAGAAATGGACGATTTGAAAAAAATAGCCAAGGAACGCGGGAATCAAATATTAATTGCCGGGGGAATTGTTGCAGGAAGTTATTTGATTTATTCCCTTTTCTCCGGAGGTAGCGAATCTAAAAAGGAAGGAAAAAACGAACCATCATTTTTAGGGTCGGCTATTAAATCCTATTTATTAGCCGTCGCGCTATCCATGGCAAAAGATAAGTTAGTTGATTATCTCAAAAATCTCGAGGAAGAATCGGTATCAAAAGAACAATAAATCAAAATCTCAAACGTTTGATTTTTTGTAGCGCTTTCAGCAAGCTTTAAAAATTTTCAAATTTTTAAAGCTAAAATGCACCCCGACCCATCAAAAAAAGCAAAAATAAAATTGGCTAATTCTCCATTAAATAAGCCTTAATAAATTCATTGATTTCTCCGTCCAACACCGCATCGGTATTCGAAGTTTGATGGTTAGTCCGATGGTCCTTAACCCGTCGATCATCTAGCACATAAGATCTGATTTGAGAACCCCACTCAATTTTCTTTTTACCAGCCTCCACTTCAGCACGAGCCGCATTGCGCTTGTCGATTTCGATTTGATAGAGTTTAGACTTTAACAATCGGAGGGCGACTTCCTTATTCATCAACTGCGAACGTTCTTGTTGGCACGCAATGATAATTCCAGAAGGTTTGTGGGTTAAACGTACGGCTGTTTCTACTTTATTGACATTTTGGCCGCCGGCACCTCCTGAACGAAAAGTATCCCAATCAATATCAGCAGGATTAATGTCAATTTCAATCGTATCATCCGCTAAAGGGCACACATATACGGATGCAAATGAGGTATGCCGACGCGCATTTGAGTCAAAAGGTGAGATTCGAACGAGGCGATGAACGCCATTTTCCGATTTTAAATTTCCATAGGCAAACTCACCATCCACCTCGATGGTGACTGATTTTATACCCGCAACATCTCCATCATTTTGGTCAACCAAGCGAATCTTAAAACCATTTTTTTCGGACCACATTTGATACATTCGTAACAACATGGACGCCCAATCTTGAGATTCCGTACCTCCCGCGCCCGCATTAATTTCAAGTACCGCGCTCATATTATCCCCCTCATCCGACATCATTTTACGGAATTCCAATGCCTCTAACTTGGCCTCTAATTTCTCGCCTTCTGCATCTACCTCGGCTTCGGAGGCTTCTTGCATTTCGTAAAATTCCCAGATGGTTTCTAAATCGCCTTGCGCATTGGCTAATTGGTCAAAGCCGTCGGTCCAAAACTTCAGCCCCCTCATCTCCCTCATGGTGGTTTCAGCCTTGACAGGATTATCCCAAAATGCCGGATCCAACGTGACCGTTTCTAATTCTGAAATTAAATATTTTTTGTGATCGTAGTCAAAGATACCTCCTTAAAGCCTCTATTCTGGCTTTCAGGTCATTGAACCTGTCCTTAGTCATATGTTTTTCTTCTTTATAAAGTGCAAATATACCCGATTTTGTGCTAAATTGCGGTCTCATTCATATAAATCATCTAATAATATGGCGCAATCTTACGATTTGATCGTGGTAGGCTCAGGCCCTGGAGGTTATGTAGCAGCTATCCGAGCTTCTCAATTAGGTTTAAAATGTGCGGTAATTGAAAAGGAATCCTTAGGCGGAATATGCCTAAACTGGGGATGTATACCGACTAAAGCACTTTTGAAATCTGCCCAAGTTTTTGAATACATCAAACATGCCTCTGACTATGGAATTACAGTCAAAGGAGCCGAAGCTGATTTCTCAGCTGTTATTTCACGTTCACGTGGAGTAGCTGATAACATGAGCAAAGGAGTGCAATTTTTGATGAAAAAAAATAAAATTGACGTCATCATGGGAACGGGGAAAGTTAAACCCGGTAAAAAAGTAGAGGTCATTGACGCAGAAGGTAAGTCGGTCATTTACGATGGAAAATACATCATGATTGCGACAGGTGCACGTGCTCGTGCCTTGCCTAATATACCCATTGACGGAGAAAAAGTCATTGAATATCGCAAAGCGATGAGTTTGGCAAAGCGTCCAGATTCGATGGTCATCATAGGCTCAGGAGCCATAGGCGTAGAATTTGCGTATGTATATGCTGCAATGGGCACTAAGGTGACTATTGTTGAGTTTCTTCCGAATGTTGTGCCCGTAGAAGATGAAGATGTTTCAAAAGAGCTGGCCAAGCAATACAAAAAAATGGGTATTGATATCTTGACCAATTCAAGTGTTGAGAAAGTAGATACCAAAGGAAAAGGTTGCAAAGTAAGCATTAAAACGCCTACTGGAAATCAAGAAATAACTTGTGATATTGTTCTATCTGCAGCAGGTGTCATTTCAAATCTTGAAAACATCGGCCTTGAGGAAGTGGGCATTATTGTGGATAAAGGTAAAATCCCCGTGAATGCATGGTACGAAACGAATATTCCAGGATATTATGCCATCGGTGACGTAACTCCGGGACCTGCTTTGGCTCACGTAGCATCAGCGGAAGGCATTATTTGTGTAGAGAAAATCGCTGGTCATAAGACAGAAGCTTTGGATTATAGCAACATTCCGGGTTGTACCTATTGTACCCCAGAAATCGCTTCCGTGGGAATGACGGAGAAAAAGGCGATCGAAGCTGGATATGAAATTAAAGTGGGGAAATTCCCTTTTGTAGCCTCAGGGAAAGCGACAGCTGCTGGAGCTAGAGACGGATTTGTGAAAGTCATTTATGATGCCAAATATGGTGAATTACTTGGCGCCCATATGATTGGATATAACGTAACTGAATTAATTGCCGAAGCCGTGGTGGTCAGGAAATTAGAAAGTACTGCATATGAAATTATGAAATCCATTCATCCACATCCTACGATGTCTGAGGCATTTAAAGGTGCCACAGAAGCGGCTTATGGAGAGGCGGTCGATTTATAATCGGCTACTTGTCTAAATCAAAAGAGGAGCCACAAAGCTCCTCTTTTTTTTATGCCTAAAAAATCAACCTCAATTATAGAGATCTAACTTTAATGCTTTTATAAGCTACTTTACTTTTGGGATCATGTGCCTGAAGAGCAATTGTTCCGGCCTTGATTAAGCGTTGTTCTTGG
>CANIYB010000066.1 GCA_947471105.1 Cytophagaceae bacterium | reverse complement strand
AGATTCAGGAAAGTTTAGGAATCGGTTTTGAGGAGCTTTCTTATTTTGTTGTAGAAGGTTCAACGAGTAATGCGGCATATGTTCAAGGCGACAATACTATTAAAATGGTCGATAAACAAGGGCAAGTGGTCGAGTTAATGTTAGCATCTGATTTACCGACCATCCAAGCCTTGAGTAAGATTGTGAAAAAATACTATTTTTGTTGTCCAAAGAGCGTATATTTGCAAGGAGAATTAAGCTAAATTACTTTTAAATACGAATTGCCACCATATATTTAAGACATGAAATTTACTGTTGACCAAATAGCTGATTTAATAGAAGGTACAGTAAATGGCAATGGGGCTACATTAATTAGTAATTTTGATAAAATAGAAGAAGGGAAATCAGGAAGTATCTCATTTCTTTCGAATCCCAAATACGAATCTTATTTATACCAAACCGATGCTTCAGCGGTTATCATCTCAAAGGATCTTACGTTAAAAAAGCCGGTAAAAACAGCCTTAATACGCGTTTCTGATCCATATTTAGCGTTTACTATCTTGTTGCAAAAATACCAAGAATTAGTTGAAAAAAAAGAAACAGGCATTCAGGTGCCCAGTTATGTAGCTGACAACGCACATATTTCTGATAATGTCTTTGTGGGACGATTTACATTGGTTGATGCGGGAAGTCGAATAGGAAAAAATTCACAAATTTATGATCGAGTGAGTATTGGAAAAAACGTAACCATTGGTTGCGATTGCACCATATACCCCGGTGTGGTCATATATAAAGATTGTATCATCGGTAATAATGTCGTTATACATGCAAATTCAGTTATTGGCTCAGACGGCTTTGGTCACGCGCCTCAAACGGATGGAACTTTTAAATCGATACCCCAATTAGGAAATGTAGTTATTGAGGATGATGTTTCCATTGGTTCAAATACGACGATTGACCGAGCTACGATGGGTTCGACGATCATTAGAAAAGGAGTTAAAATAGACAATTTAGTACAAATAGCGCATAATGTAGAGATAGGTGCAAATACGGCTATTGCGGCACAAACAGGCATTTCTGGGTCGACCAAAGTGGGTGAGAATTGTTTGATCGCGGGCCAAGTAGGTGTAGCAGGACATATAACTATTGCGCCTAAAACAATCGTAACAGGTCAATCAGGAGTAACAAAAAGTGTTAAAAAACCAGGACAAACATTGGGTGGCACACCAGCCTCTAATAATGTAGATTTCTTAAAAAGAAATGCATTAATTAGGCAATTGCCAGAATTTTTTGAAAAATTTAATCAAAGCAACAAATAATATTGAGTTGGCTTTACCCTTATTATGAATAATAAGCAACACACCATATCAAAATCAGTCACATTAAGTGGAGTAGGTTTACACACGGGAGTATTAACGAACATGACATTTTTGCCGGCAGCATCAAACCATGGCATTAAATTTCAACGAATCGATTTACCGGGGCAACCTATTGCAGACGCAGATGTTGATTATGTAGTAGATACCTCTAGAGGAACAACTATTGAACATAATGGAGCAAGAATTAACACAGTAGAACATGTAATGGCTTCATTGGTAGGCCTTGAAATCGATAATGTTTTAATTCAATTAGATGGCCCAGAACCACCCATCATGGATGGAAGTTCAATCAAATTTGTGGAAGCATTAAAAGATGCGGATCCAGTTGAACAAGAAGCTCATCGCAAATTTTTCGAAGTTACTGAAGAAGTACGTTTCAAAGATCCCGATAAAGATATCGAATTAGCTGCATTGCCTTTAAATGATTATCGGATGGCTGTGATGGTGGATTATAATTCAAAATTCTTATCGAGCCAACATGCTAATTTGAGTCATGTATCACAATTTGAAAGAGGTTTTGCCATGTGTAGAACTTTTTGTTTTGTACATGAATTAGAGGTTTTATATAAAGAAGGACTGATTAAAGGAGGAGATTTAAGTAATGCCATTGTCATAGCTGACCGTGATTACTCAGAAGTGGAATTAGCTCATTTATCAGACGTACTAAGAAAACCCAAAGTAAGTATTTCAAAAGAAATTGGCATCTTAAATAATACTAGCTTGCACTTTCCCAATGAAATGGCAAGACATAAGTTATTAGATTTAATGGGTGATTTAGCTTTAGTAGGTAGACCCATAAAAGCACAAATATTAGCTTCCAGACCAGGGCACGCATCCAATATTGAATTAGCGAAAAAAATCAAGAAATTGATGTTGGAAACGGAAAAGAACAATGTTCCTATTTACGATCCAAAACAACCTCCTATTTGTTCACATGAACGAATCTATGAGTTATTGCCGCATCGATATCCATTTCAAATGATCGATAAGATTATTTATTTAGATGATAACAGTGTGGTAGGAGTTAAAAATGTAACCATGAATGAATATTATTTCATGGGTCATTTTCCTAGTAACCCAGTTATGCCGGGAGTAATGCAAATAGAAGCGATGGCTCAAACAGGAGGAATTTTAGTGCTTAGTTCAGTACCAGATCCTGAAAATTATTGGCCCTATTTAGTCGGCATCGAAAATTGTAGGTTTAGAAAAAGTGTCATCCCTGGAGATACTGTAATATTTAAATGTGAGCTTTTAGCACCTATTCGAAGAGGTATTGCCAAAATGATAGGTAAGGCTTATGTATCGGGCCAAGTAGTTTGTGAGGCAGAAATGACAGCGAGTTTAGTTAGAAAATCATAGTACAATATTTATGAATTATCCATTAACTTCTATTCACCAAAATGCCATCATTGGATCCAATGTACAAATTGATCCATTTACTGTCATACATGAAGATGTACAAATCGGAGAAGGTAGTTGGATTGGTTCAAATGTAACAATTTTTCCAGGGGCGAGAATTGGAAAAAATGTAAAAATATTCCCCGGAGCTGTAATTTCAGCAATTCCTCAGGATCTGAAGTTTGGAGGAGAAATCACTACTGCTGAGATTGGCGATAATACCACCATTAGAGAGTGTGTAACGGTTAACCGAGGAACCAGTGATCGTCAAAAAACAGTCATTGGCCCCAATTGTCTCATCATGGCTTATGTACATATAGCCCATGATTGTGTGATTGGAAATCAATGTATCATCGCAAACGCTGTTCAATTGGCTGGCCATGTGAATGTAGGAGACTTTGCCATCATTGGAGGTTCGTCAGCAGTACATCAATTTGGACAAATCGGTAGACATGTCATGATTTCTGGAGGCTCTCTTGTTCGAAAAGATGTGCCACCTTTTACAAAATCAGGCAGAGAACCTCTTACTTATGCTGGGGTTAATTCAATCGGTTTAAAGAGACGGGGATTCACAGACGAACTCATTAATGAAATCCAAGAAGTATATCGATTCATGTACAATAAGGGGTTAAATACCCATGATGCACTTGAACAAATTGAAAAATCGATCAGAAAGTCTCCTGAAAGAGATGAAATCATAGATTTCATTCGCAATTCAGAAAGAGGAATTATGAAAGGCTAAGCTAACTCCTATGAAAATTCTTGCTGAAAACTTAGAAAAGAAATTCCGCCAAGAATATGTCATTAAAAATTTCAATTTTGAATTTCAAGATCATCAGAAATATGCCATTGTAGGACCCAATGGTTCAGGTAAATCTACTTTATTGCAATTGCTAAGTCAATTTTCATTGCCCACAAAAGGGGCCGTTAGCTATCTAGATAACCAAGAAAATAAAATTGAAAATGATCAGGCATTTAAGCAAATCTCCTTTGCAGCTCCATATAGTGAAATCATAGAAGAATTTACCGTCAATGAATTAATCTCTTTTTTAGTTAGCATACAGCATTTACCTGCAGAATTTACCATCAATACTTTTGAGGAATTTTCAGAATTAAAGACAAATCCCAATAAGCTCATTAAAGATTTTTCATCTGGGATGAAGCAAAAAACAAAACTAACGCTTGCTTTTTCGGCTCCAAGGCCATTTTTGTTTTTAGATGAACCGACAACTAATTTAGACATTAAGTCAAAAGAATGGTTTCAGCGTAAACTGGAAGCCGAAAAGGGTAAATTAATCATTATTGCTTCCAATGAAGAGTCGGAGATAAAATTCTGCGAAGAGCGAATTCAAATTCTAGACTTCAAATAATTCCAATGAAAGCGCAAAATTATAAGGCCAATAATCATCAGAATAAGTCCTAAGTAAAAACCTATACTTGAAAAATCGAGTACTCCCCTACTGATATTTTGAAAATGATAACTTAAACTTTGAAAAGTAAAATCAAAATTGAAAATTTTACTTATTTCCTGAGGTCCTTGCCAAAATACAAAATTCAGAAAAACACCCAATACAAATGATAATGCCTGTTTATTTGCTAGAGATGAAGCGAGCGCACTTAAACACACAAAAACGATAATCAGTAAAAGTAAACTCAAATAAGCGCTAAATACAATACCAAAATCGATATTAAAGGCGGGCGAACTTAAAGTACCAATGCTGTAAATAAAAACAATCGTTGGTATTAATATGATGGCCAATAAAACTATTTGGCTTAGGATTTTGGCGAAAATGATTCTTTCTATGGATATAGGCAATGACCGCAAAAGATTAAAAGTTCCTAATTCAAACTCTTCCGAAAATAGCCTCATGCAAATGGCAGGCGTGAAAAACAAAAAAAACCAAGGACTTAAATCAAAAAATACACTTAATTCGGCGAACCCAAAATCTAGCACATTGCCTTGGAAAAACCAGGTGTACAAACCGATCAATAAATAAAAAGAAAACATGAGCCCAATACCTATGAAGGAGGTAAAAAACACATTAAATTCTTTTTGAATAATCGGCCACATATTAATCTTCAAAAATTGATTTTTCTTTTCTCAAAATTGCCGATACAATTAATCCAAGCAAGAAAGTAAACAAAATAGAAACGAAAACAATGATCATAAATTGGATTCCAGGACCCAGCATCATCTTGGTAATTTTCTCAGCATCTTCTATTTGACTTTCAGATAAACCCTGACTCTCTAATTTTTCCCTCGCCATATCCATTTGCTTTTGAAGGACTCCTTGATCAATAAAATTCAAATAGATATAATTAAAACCTCCACTTATAACACCCCAAATAGAACCAATTAAAAGTGAGTTGCCTAAGCCCTGTCCATAACTCAAAAGATCATCTTGATTTGACCTCACTTCTTTTAATGCTAAATAAAGTATTGTTGTATTTATTAAAAGCGTGGCTAAAAAAGAAACCCATCCTAATGTCTCACTGAAGTCTTCCTCCAACCCTGAGTATTTAGTAACTAGCGTCAAAACAAAACTACTTATACCACCAATGACACCCCATTTTAATGCTAATACGGAGTTAGAAACTTTTAAATCTTCCTGTTTTTCCATGATTAATTCTTTTTGAAATATAAAGACATGAGTAGATTTGGCAAAAATGCCAACACAATTTTTTGAGTAAAATCATCTTTAGCGATACTTCCAGCATCTATACCATTAATCCCATTTAACAACATCTTATAATATTCAATTCCTTCCTGCTCAATAATCACCGCTTTAAACATTTGTAATTCACTGATGCTCAATTGTATATATTCATTTAAAACACCAAGGCCTATTTCTGATAAATAGAAAAAATACAATATCATTGAACTGAAAATAGCTATCAAAAGAATATAGATATATTGAAACAGAAAAATATTTAAAAAATGAGCAGCATCTGTTTTAAAGACCTTTTTCACCAATAAATATTGAAGAATTAAAACCAAAACAAAACTAGGCGCTTTTTTTCCTCCGAGAGGCAATATACCCATATAGTAAAAAATGATGCAATAAAGGATAATTAAACAAACTGCAAATAGACTTGTAGCCAATAATTGGGGCCAATACTTGATCAGATTTTTCATTTATTGATTAGTGTAGGAAATTTCTTTTTGATTCAACACCATTAAAATTTTATGGCTAAAAGTATTTCCGAGAAATGCCGAATTTTTAGATTTACCGACAATCTGATCTGCTGAATAAGTATAGGAAGGAACTTTTTGAAATAATATCCCCTTCACATCACTTCCTTTGCTGACGGTAGGCATTTTAAGGCCCACTAAATTTGCTGGATTTGAAGAGAGTAATTTATCAATAAATGATATTTTCCGTTGAGTTGCCTCTTGATAGCACGCAATAAACAAGGTTTCCAAGCCTATTGAACCAAAAGCTGCATGATCAAACTCCACTTCTTTTACTTCACTTTCATGAGGAGTATGATCCGATACAATCGCGTCTATTGTACCATCTTGAACACCTTTCCACAAAGAATTAACATCTTGCTCCGTCCGAAACGGTGGGAAAACTTTTTTCAAGGGATCAAAATCACTCATCGAATCCTCCGTGAATATCAATTGGTGAGCAGCCACATCACACGTAACAGGTAATCCCTTTTTCTTAGCTGCCCGAATTAAGTCCACTGATTCACTACAAGAAAGACAAGAAAAATGAAGTCTAAACTTAGCATGGGTGTGGCCAAAAGAATTGGATAAAGTATACGTAAGCAAGTCTAAATCGCGTTTTACACTTAACGTTTCAGACAAATCGGGGATGCCTTTAAGGCCCAATAAAGTACTTTGTAAACCCTCGTTAATTTGACCATAGAGAGATAAACCCGTAGTATCCGGTCTGGACACTATGGTTGCTGGCAGCGATTGTAAATACTGCAAACATTTACTCATTAAATCTACGTTCTGAATACTCGAATTTCCATGAGCAAACCAATGAGTTCCAGAAGAAAATAAATCAAATAAATCAGTGAAACTTTCCCCTTGATTGTCAATCGTCAAAGGTGCCATGGGAATAAAGTTGACGCCATGTACCTGAGACATATTTCTGACAAACTCAAGCGCCTGTGGTTGTTGGGGAACAGGATCGCCCGTAGGCAATAGCAATAAATCTAGTACCCCACCTTTCTTAGCTGCTGCAGACAAACTTGTCCAATCTTCTTTAAACTCTCCACCTGGCAAGGTATTATGAACGCGCAAATCCACAATCGAAGGTGCCCAAGCTAAACCTGGTTGGTCAATTACCCTATCGGCCTTTTCCTTCAAATTATTTCCAATTTGAATCCATTGACCATTTTCAATCAATAAATCAACAACCTGATTATAGAAGTCAGAAAGACTATCTTGTATTAAAACCGATTTAAATAAAATTCTCATGCGATTTCTATGGTAAAAAAAAACCCTGATCAACAGGGTTAAAAATTAATGTGCAATAAAGGATTTGTAGGTTTCAACATCCATCAAATGGCTTATATCACCTAAATCACTTGGTTTCATTTTTATTACCCAACCCTCACCATAAGGATCCGAATTAATTAATTCCGGGTTATTATTTAAAGATGTATTAAATTCAATTACCTCACCAGATACCGGTAAGAACAAATCCGACACCGTCTTAACAGCTTCCACTGTTCCAAAAACGCCGTCTTTCGCTATGTTTTTTCCTACTGACTCGACTTCAACAAATACGATGTCCCCCAATTCTCCTTGGGCGAAATCAGTAATTCCCACCACGGCTATATCTCCCTCGATTTTAATCCATTCGTGTTCTTGTGTGTACTTTAAGGCAACTGGAAAATTCATATGTAATGTTTTAGCATGCAAAGGTCACGAAATTCATGATTTATTGCAAATAATTTTATTCAATAATTGAATTTATTCATTTAAGCTGTAACGGATTTGAAAACCACCAGCTACCGTTGAACGATAAAACGAATTTGACACCAATGGATTATTAAACATTTTATCAAAATATGCGGTAACAGACAATTTATCACTAATCGAATAACTAATTTGTGGCCTAAATTGGAAATTATAAAAGCCTTGAGTAACAATCGTCTCCGCATCCAATTTCCTTTGCAAAGTCCTTGTATCTCGTATCGTTAAATTGCAGTTAAACCTTAAATCATTTGGTAAACGGACATTACGCCCATTAATCTTAAAAGGGATTAACATATTAGACTTTGTAAACCCAATGGCAAATGTTAAGTCTTTATTCGATAGTTCAGCTACTTGATTGTTTGACAGATTTAAACCCACATTCCTGTCTTGATTGTATTCAAAGCGAAGCGAAACTCTACTTTTAGTAATCGCATTAATACCAATTAAAGGTGAAAAACGCTCAGAAAAAGAGATCGTACTCATGACATAAACGGGAATCAGCGTATTGGTTTTAGGATCAAACCTTGACGATAAAGGATAAAGTAAGCTATTTAGCGTTAGATTGGTATAGTCATTTTCAAATTGACCATATTCCAATGCTGAAACAAAATTCCCAACACTATAGGTACTAGAATACATGTGCGTAATCGTGAAAGAAGAAAATTTCTTCGTAATCCAAGGGATTAAATTCAAGCCATTATAATCCACTTTCCAGTTGGGCAATGGAATATTATAAAAAGGAGAATACTTCACATCGTTGGCCGACACACCCGAATAAGCAGCAAAAAATGAAGGTATCAGTACATCTTGGGAATTGATATTATAATCACCGCCCTCTGCAAGTTTAGCCCTTGTCAATCGATTAAGTAATATCGATCTATTGGTCCTGAAATTTTCGAAAACGATTGCAGGATCATCAAATGCAGTTAAAAATGACAAAAATGACATGGAGTAATTCCCAGAACGTATGGGACTTTCTGATACAAATGCCCCATTGATTGTTTTTGGCCTAAAAAATTCTTGGTAATTATCTCCTTTATTGTAATTTCCTTCTACTTGAATTCTTAAATCTTTATTGGGTTCCAGTTGAGTTACATAAGAGAACTTCTCTTGTTTGGTCTGTGTAAATGGAATATTTTGCACGATGCTTTTGGAAAGCCAACCATTTTGACCCGCTGTAAACCTTATTTGATCGTTTTGGCTACCTGAAATAAAATCAAAACCTGGCGCTGTGGATTGGCTGTTCATACCCAATAAACCAGGATTAGGCAAAAATCCTGGCAAAGTCGTGGACTCATTGATCGAATAGTTAACTTGAATTCCTCGTAAAGTCAACAATAAGCGAGTCAAAGACCGAAGCGCATTTTTAGGAGAGATTAAAATGTCATCGTCGTCTCCTGGATTTCTAGCTACATTTTTTCCAATAGGATTGCCATTATTGGCCCATCTAAGTGCTTTAATTCGATTATATAATGCAACAAAATCAACTTTACCATTAATCGAGCGCTCTCGCGTATTTTTAATAATATTACCAAATGGCAAGTCCAAAGAATCTCGAATATCAAACGAATTTGCAAAATAATTGTATCCAATACGATGTGAATAATCGGCATTCATCCAATCTGTCAAAGGCAATTTTTGCAAAGGTAATCGCCAAATCATGCCAGCTTGTTGGTCAAAATTCTTAGCCCTCCCCAAGCTTTTAATATTGAACATCACAGAATCACGTTTAGCCTGCGTATCTAAATCTCCAAAAGGTTCGTCAATAATTGAATTAACGATTGTATTGTAATTCAAAACAACACTCTTGGTTAAATTCCAGTTCAACGCATATTGCCGATTAAAATACCAGTATTTTTCAAACTGAGGTGCCACTCCTAAGGTAGATAATTCTCCATTCCTTAATTGAGTCCTGATAAAGCTTCGGTCCATTTCAGCCCTGACCGTTAAGGAACTTGGCACTAAATTGACATTCATATCCTTAACCAACAAAAGCCATGGAGAATCAGAATTCATTTTCCCAAATGGTTCCCAAAAATTGCTATTAGACGTATATGCATACAAAACACTTCCACGCTGACTTAATTGAGTATAGGAATCAATTAAAGTGCTGGATCGAATCATTTCCGAATAAGCATACGAGAATGAAAAATTGGATAGATCCCAAACATAGGCATGCTTAGCTAAAGCACTTCTGACTTTCCTAACGTTAGAAAAATTAAAACCTTGTCTCTCTGTGTTATCCTGAACAAGCTTTAAATATGCTTGTTTTTTTGATTCTGAACTGAACTTTCCCAATGAGTTGGTTAAGAAAATATCAGGATCTAATGGATCAAATTGTGGCGCAATATTTCTTTTGTCATATGAAATATAAAATGGGATTTGGAATCCCCATTGAAGTGGTAAAAACTTATCCAAATTTAAATTAGCCGTTATCCCTATT
>CANIYB010000065.1 GCA_947471105.1 Cytophagaceae bacterium | reverse complement strand
CATTCACTACTTTTTTCGCTTCGCTTAGGTTATTTATTTTAGGACACATAACCCCTTCCGCTCCCATATCTAGCACTCGGTGAATGCGTTGGGGTTCAGCACTTTCCACTCGGACTATGATTCCGGCGGAGGTATGTTGGAGCCCTTGCATTTGCGCCAAAGCCTCTTTTTCTGATCCAGCTCCATGTTCTAAGTCGATTAAAACCCAATCAAAACCAGATAGGCCAACGATCTCCGCGGTTAAGGGGCTGCCGAGGTTGAGCCAACAACCATGCAGGGTTTCTCCCTTTTTTAATCGGCTTTTGAGTTTTTTCATAGGTTTAAAATGATCTTGAATCAAGCAAAATATTTTTTGCTCTTTTTTTAATAGGTTCTAATGTATGTGAATCTCACGCATGTTTATACTTTGACTATCGCGCGACTGATTTACCAAATTTAACAAAGCTAAAGAGATTGACATAGAAATAGACTGGTAAATTTAAATTATAAATCCAATTACCTTTAAAAATTCACCTAGATATTAAAAAACAAGATTTTTTCTCCTAAAGGATTTATAATTTATGGCCATCAGAAAATATCAGTTATTTTAATCAAATGGATTAGGCATAAAAAATATAATCAAAATCTAGAAACGAGATCATTTAGAAAGTAAAACCAAGCGTGCAACTCGCATTTCGAGGGGCGCCAGGCAAAATTCCATAGCCCGGAAAAGCACCCGTTCCTCTTCTCGTGAAATAAGAAACGTTCATAACATTGTTGACAGATCCCTTTAAGAGCCAATGTTTACGGTATTTATACGTGAATGAAAAGTCGTCTAGGGTATATTCTGGGATTAGGCCGATCGTGCCCGTTGGGCTAGGCTTACTCGTATTTTGTGCATCAGAAAAAGATTCCGCCGTATAACTAATTTGATACGTAAATGACAAACGCTTATAGGTATATGTAAGTCCTGAACGAATAATTTGCTGAGGCGCATTTTCCAGTTTCTTTCCTGCTAAATTTTCTCCTGAGCTTAAGGCAAAGTTTTCGTAAACAGCATGATTTAATCCTGCAGACAGAAAGACGCTTATTTGACCGTAACGTGAGCTCCCATGTAGCAATAAAATGGGATCTAATTCCGCATATAATTCAACCCCTTTTGAAGAACTTAACCCTAAGTTTGTTCTATATAAATAAGGCTGGCCGTTTGAATTTTTCATTGACACATTGCCAATTCTATCTGAAAATTCAAGATGGTAAGCGCTAATATCATAGCGTAAAAAATTGCCTTTTTTACCCCTTATCCCCAAATCAAAATTCAAGGCTCTGGCATCTTTTAATGCCGCATCCACGATATCGGTGGTTGACGAAGGTAATAAATCCGAAAAGCTAATGGGCCTAAAACTTTGGGAGGCATTGCCATACATTTCAAGCTCAGAAGAAGGCTTAAATGAAGCTCCTGCACCCCATAATATAAAACTGCGTAGGCGATCAGGGCTTAAAAATTTTGTATTGATATCTAAAAATCCATTCCCCTGAGAGAGGATGTATTCATAGCGCAGGCCGCTTGCCAACTTAAATTTGGGGGTGATTGCCCACGTATTTTCAATAAACGCTGAGAAGTTTTGATTAACAAAATTTAAAGATCTAGGGAACTTTGGATCTACTAAATTTTCCGAATACGTTGACCCATTAGTTGCAATCCCTTGTTGCTGACGAAACATGTTTCCTCTAAAAAGCCTAAGGCCTGCCGATGTTTGCCATTTTTCATTAAAAGCGCTTAGGCCTGACCGAAATTCAGCTCCGTAGGAAGTATATTCGTCACGATCTAGGGATCTATTCGCATAATTACCAGCACTATTTGGGATATCTAAAACGTCGTTGGTTTTAGTAAAACCCAATTGGGATCTGCCACTTTGAATGGCAAAAATTTGTATTTGGGAATTAACTAATTTGCTTGGGGAATAATTGAATTTTACGACGGGCATAAACCAGTGGGAATAATAATAATTTCTAGCCCTATATGAAACCCATGGATCTGATTTAAATTGGGCCTCACTTATTCCGCCTGCCAATTGGGCCTGGGAATTTGATTTAGTTAGTTCAAAAGTAACAAGTCCATGAGCAAAAGGCTTCCAATCCATTCTAAAATAACTTTGATTAGAATTGAAATTTGAATTTGGGCGGAAGCCATTACCTTCTCTCAATTGATGGGAGCCAACAAACGCTAATTTTTTCATTCCGGAGCGGAATTTAATGAGGGTTGATTTCAGCCCAAAGGACCCGAACGTTTGTTGGACTTCCCCGCCAAACCTCTTATTAAAGACTGGCTTTTCGAGAATATAATTGATTAAACCGCCCACTTGAGGTCCGAACTGCAAGGCGGCCGCGCCTCGAACAATTTCAATCTTTTCTACCCACTCAAAAGAAGGCGTGTAATAGGCTTCATTATACCCCATGGGGTCTGGAGTGATATCATAGCCATTTTGCCTCATGTTAAAATCCCAGGAACGGTTTGTGCTTAACCCGCGAATGGCAATGCTCGTATTAAAACCTGATGGATCACTTTCAATGACATGAAGTCCGGGAGTTCTGCCAAAAACTTCCCGAAATGATTGATTAGCCACATTGGCATCCAATTTACTCAGTACAATTAATTCCGTTTTTTTGGCTGCCAATACTCTTACACCATCAAAATCGACCAGATTACTATTCCCCTTAATGCCCGATTTGCCCAGCACAAATACCTCAGATAACATGTTGGAACCCTTTGTGGTGTCAACAAGCACCTCTTCACGCGCAAAGGAAATAGAAGAAAAAAACAAAGAGAAAAATAAAAAACTTAGGCGGCAAAACATTCTATATTAATTTAGACTAATTACAAATAGTCCGCAAATATAAAAGCCCGAAAATAAAAAACCAAACTATTTAGAATAAATATAAATAAGATTTTTGCTTGCAAATACATCCACATTTCAGATAAACAATAAACCCAAGGGTAACATACCCTTGGGTTATATGCAATCCTACTTCTAAATTATTTTCTCAAAATCCCCAACACAAACTATCGTCAAACGCCTCCAAGTAAACCAGCACTCCCTTGAAGTGCGTAGACTGTTTTGGCATATTTTGTCTTTAATTCAATTAATTTTTCCAAGGCTTCGAGCGCTTTATTCTCCCTAGCATTAATTAAAAAAAGAGATGATTCTCCGTTATTAAACCGGCTCTCTTCGGCTTTTACTAAGGCGATTAAATTTTTATTTGTGGCTTCTTGGGTCAAGATTTGTTTCCGTAAAGCAATCATTTCATTGTGGTAAGATTTGATTTTGACTTCGATCGACCTCCTTTTTTGATCTTGATATAATGATTCATCTTGAAGCTTTAATTTCGCTTTTTGGTATTCCGCTCTTCCCTGAGAAAACCGAAGAGGTATTTCAACCTTCAGGCCATACAAAAAATTATTTTCAAATAATGGGGCGGTAAAAAAGGGGGTTTGATTCAAGGAAATTTGATTGTACTGTAGGTCCACTTTAGGCAACAAGCCTTGGAATTTTAACTTTTTATCCACTTGCAAAGCTGAAATTTTAAGGGAATAAATTTGAAGTTCAGGGTGATTTTTCATCGCTTGGTCGAGTAAATCTGTCAACGAAAAATTAGCCCCTTGAATAGATTCTAGGGATTCGGATGGGATTATGTGGTCAGGTATCTGAATCGGCACATTGTTTTCCCACCATAAAAATGCGGATAAATCCAAGGTCGCATTTTGAAATTCAAGCCATTTGGCTTCCGCAATATTGGAGAAATATTGTTGCTGACTAGCCGCCTCCACGGTATCGATGGCCGGCCTCTCGCCGAACTCAAATCCCTTCTTCGTTAGGGATTGCCGGTCTACCGCCACCTTTAAATTTTGCTTCACCGTTTCGTAGACGCGATACGATTTTACCCAATTCCAATACGCCGACATCGCATCTACGATAATTTGATTGATCACATTTCGCTGCTCTTGAACAGCCATTTGGTTAAATATTTTGGATTGAATTAGTGTCGCCCGGCGCTTGTCCATCACTAAGTTTCGAGCCAAAGGAATCGAAATTCCCATATAGCTGGTTTGTCCTAAACTTTGGTCTGGATTTACCCGAGACCCATTTAAAAATTCCATTCCACCGGAAATTTCAATGCCATACCATGTCGGAATAGTCAATTGCGGCGATTGATGCAGGTAATAATTTTTACCATCGATCGTTTTTTGACTTGAGTATTGGCTAAAAACAGGATCAAAATTTCCTTTGGCTGCCAGGATATCTACTTGGGAAGTTTGAACCCTAATAAATGCTTGCTTCGCAATTGGGTGATACCTTTGAACCATTAAAAGAACTTCATCTGAATGCAAAGTCTTCAAACTATCTTGAGAAAATAACTGGACAGAAATCAGTAAAAAGCCTATTATTTTTTTCATTTTTCAGAAGAAACTTGATAATAATCAGGAGGAAATCCGTTTATATTTCGCCATAATTCATACCAAATAGGAACATTTTTTAATAGCGCAATTCCTTGAGCTCCACCACCTATTTTTACTTGGCCTGGCCATGGTCGATCTTGTAAATCTTCTACGACAAGCACTCTAAACATCCCATTGGGACTTATTGAATTCTCAATGGCGATAACTTTACCGCCAAACGTTCCATAACTTTGATTAGGCCAACCGCTAAAAACGATGGCTGGAAAACCATCAAACATAAAGCGAACCTTTTGACCCCTTGAAATAAGAGGCAAGTCCAAAGGCCTTATGAACATTTCTACCGCATAATTAACTTTAGGAGGAACAATACTCATCAAGTCTTCCCCCTCCTTAATCACTTCTCCCAAACCCGCCTTTTTTGCCTGGGTTATTTGACCATCCTGGGGCGCAAGAATAATGTACATACCATTTCTAATACGGTAATTACTCACTTGATTTTCTAGTTTTGCCACCTCTCCTTTGCCCACTTCGATCGTCCCAAGGCTCTGTAATCTCTCCGCCTCCGCTTTATTAATTTTTTCATTATACTCCTGCTCCACGCCCCTTAACTCAATTTTTGTATTGACAATTTCTTGTAAGGTTTGCTCTAGTTTATTTTCAGCAACCGTTTTTTTGGCTTGTGCATTTTGAAAAGCCACATTTCTTTGTTGGAATTGTGTCTGTGAAACCAAACCCTGTTCGTACATTTTTTGCTGGCGCTCGTATTGATTTTTAGCTAAATTAAACTCATTATTTGCTGCAAGTATTTCTGCCTTCTCACCAATCAATTTATTTTCTAATTGCTTTAACTTGTTTCCTATTTGTTCGATTTTTAACTTCTTGCCCGTTTGCAAATTTTGAATTTGCGACGCTGTCACATTCACTTTGCTATTGTAATATGAAATCGCTCCTTTTTTTGCGGTGACTTGTTGCTCCGTTCGATTGACCAAATTAGGATCCAAATAGTCTTCCTTAATTTCAGATATCTGAATCAACGTATCTCCTTTTTTTACGATATCTCCTTCTCGAACCCACCACTTTATTATTTTCCCAGGAATTGGCGAATTCACTGCTTGAGGACGTTGCTCTTGGAATAGACTTGTCACTTTACCTTTGGCACTAATATTTTGTGTCCAAGGAAGAAATAAACTTGCCAAGAATATCCCCAAAATGATCAGAAGCCATCGATTGATATAGCTCTTTTCATTCTGCCTATACACCTGCTCAAATGACTTAAAAAAATGACGTTCCATAATTAGTTTAAAATAACACCTTTGCCAACTTCAAATTTCGCACCACATTTCAAAAGATAATCTGAATCATTTGTTGCAATGATGACTGTCACATTCGGTAATTCATTCAAAAAATAATGCTTCAAATTCTCCTGTATCTCGCTCGAGAAACCACTCCAAGGCTCTTCTAATAAAAGCAATGATTTCTTGCCAATCGTTGCCCTAATGAGTAGAATTTTCTTTTTAAGTGTCTCAGAAAGTTTTTTACCCATTGGATCCAAAACCGTATCAAAGCCCATTGGGAAATATTGAAGAAAATTTAAAAAGCCTAATTTATGTGCTTGATGAATAATCATCTCAGTGCTGATATCCGTTTGACCCATCGTGATATTCTCCATCAACGTACCCATAAAAATTTCGTGCCCTTGCAAGAAAGTGCCCACCTGCCTTCGATATTCTCTCTTATTTAAGTTTTGAATGGGTATTTGATTTATTAAAAGAGACCCCACAAAATCTGTATAATTTCCAGTTAACATCCTTAAAAAAATGGATTTCCCTGATCCTTGAGAACCATGGACACCTACTTTTGATCCTTTTTCTATTGCAAAATTCACATGCTTTAAAAGAGGTTTATCTTCCTCGAATTCAAAAGAAAAATCAATAAAATTAATTTGAATTCCATTGAATAAAGGATTCAAACTTGCGCTCTCCTCTTTTTCTAGGGGTGATTCTGTCATAATCGCTAGCTTTTCTAATCCCGTGGCCAAATCATAAAAACTTTCCAAGCTAATAATCAGCTTTTCCACCGCATTAATGACCATGATGATAACGATTTCCACAGCTATAAATTCGCCGACATTAAGTTGTTGGTTTACCAATAAAACCGCCCCAATAGTCAACATGGCTAAGGTCATGCAAACCTTGAAAAAAACGAGAATTTTATATTGGAAAAGGAGTACATTAAAATGTTTCGTTCGAGCACCCAAATATCCCGTAACCTGTAAATCTGTTTTGTTAATGGCCAAATCAGGTTCACTAAATTTTATTGATTTTAAAGTCCGAGCCATTTCTCCAAACCACGAAGCGACCGCATACTTATATTTACTTTCAGTCCAGCTGGTCGTAAGTCCTGGCTTGCTCGTATTGCGCAATACCCACCAAATAATTAGCATTTGTATTACGCCCCAAACAATAAAAAATGGGTGGTAAAAAGATAATAAAAGCAAACCCAGCACAATCTGAATAGAGGCCATGGGCAGATCTAATAAAATCTTAGAAAAACTTTTTTGGACTGTCGCCGTTTCAAAAAAATGATTTGCTTTCTCAGGCAGATAATACGAATCCGCTTTTTTCAAATCGAATCGCGGAATCTTAGTGACAAAATCAAACGCATAATCAGCAAAAATTTGTTGTTGGACCTTTTCAATTAATCTCATTTGATTTATTTGAAGTAAGCCCACAATAAATACACCCAGAACTACTAAAAATATAAGCACATAAATGGAGGTCACCATCGTGGCGCCAAGCACAAAACCTACAATTGCCTGTACGCCAAGAGGCAAACTCAGTTGCACCAAACCCGAAAAAGCAGAAAAAAGGTAAATCCCCAAAACCTCCTTTTTGTGAAGTCTTGTTAATTGGCTTATCCGATTTACAGCTGAAAGAAAATCCATTTATTACTATTTTTTACAAAGATAAAATACTTTTTGTTATAATAGTATTACTATTCTAAAAAATATTTAAATTTATTTTATAATAATTTTACTATTGCTATATTTGAGCTAAATTTTTAGAATACATGGATTTCCAACTTAGTTTTAAGGTCAACGAACATATCTATTTACGCGATCCCGAATCTTCGGAATTAGGTAAACAAATTGTAAAAAATGCCATTGATTTAATTTACGAATTAGGTTTCGAGCATTTTACCTTTAAAAAATTGGCCACCAAAATGTCCACAACCGAGGCGTCTATCTATCGGTATTTTGAAAATAAACACCGATTACTGCTCTATATATTAAATTGGTATTGGTCTTACATGGAATTTCTTGTTGATTTTACGATTCAAAATATCCAAGACCCAAAAGAAAAATTAACTAAGATTATCCATTTGTTTACCCAAAGTTTACCCGAAAGTGTAGGCCAACTAGATTACAATAAATCCTTTTTAAACCAAATTGTCCTATCAGAAAGCAGTAAAGTTTACCTGATAAAAGAAGTGAAGGAGATCAATTCCTATCAAGTTTTTAAACCGTATAAAGACTTGTGTAACAAAATTTCTGATGTAATGCTGCATTTAAATCCCTCATATGCTTTCTCTAGATCTTTAAGTAGCACCTTGATCGAGACAGCACATAGCCAACAATACTTTAGTAAAAATTTGCCTCGATTGACCGATGTGGCCAATCAAAAAGAGGAAGAATTTGTTTTTAATTTTTTGAGCCAATTAGTTTTTAACGCACTAAAGCCCGTTTAGAAAATTGAATTCCCACTGATCAGGGTAAAAGACATTTCATATAAAACCTGCCTCGCAGCACCAGCTTTAAAATTTTAAAAAGTTTTAAAGCTATACGCTACGAATTAAAATCCCTTTAAATTAACTTATTTTATTGCCCAAGAAATGGATTTTTCTATGAACTCTTGGAATGGTTTATTCTCCCATACATCTTTTGAATGGCCCATCGACGTATATAACATTTTGCCCATACCCACTTTTTTAACCCAAGCAACAGGATGGTATTTCCCCATGCCAAAATTCTTGTCTTTCATCCAAAGCATATTCCCACTGGGCAAAATTTTATCTCCATCAATATAGAGAAGGACTTGTGCATCTTTGGGTTGTTCGTAAAATACATACCATTCATCCTTGGCATTCCATTCGCCCACAAGCCATGATTTAAAACTAGAATCAGCTCGCGCCTCCACATGAATCTTCGCATTTTGAAATTGAGGATTCAACGGATGATGCGAAAATTTAGCTCCCAATAATGTCTTTTGATACCATTCCCACTTACGGTGTGAATCGTCCCCAGATCCATGAATACCTAAAAAATTACCCCCATTCGTGATGTATTTTTGAAAAGCCATTTGCTGTTCATCATTCAAAACAGGGCCCGTCGAATTATTGAAAATAACTAAATCAAACAAGCTCAATTGCTCCTCATTAAACACGCCGCCCGACTCTGTTTCATATAAAAACCAATGATTCTTTTTTGCCATTTCAGTTAAAATTGGGCTAGATGCCTCTATAGATTCCCCATGCCTGAAACTCGCTGTTTTAGAAAAAACGAGAATAGCCGGCCGATTTTTGGCTATAAACAAGGTAGGCCTTTCGGTTTCGTAAAAAACGGGAAACCCATTTTTTACTTTATAAAAAAATAGAGCGCCAAAAATAAAAAAAGCACCCAACATGCCTAAAATTGACCAGCCAATAATTTTAAATGCCTTTTTCATTTGATATTTTTTTCCAAATTTACAATTATCTATTAAATTACAAACTTATGATACACGAACTAGGTATTTGCCTTTGGTTTGATAAAAATGCCAAAGAAGCAGCAGATTTTTATAAAAACACTTTCACTGAATTTGATCCCATTTCAGAAAATCCCCTCGCCATAAATTACCGGATTTACGGCCGCAGATTTATGCATTTAAACGGGGGTCCCGGCTACCCGATCAATCCATCCATTTCGTTTTTTCTCAACATCCATGAGGAAGAAGAAATTCAACGAATTTGGGATTCAATAATGCAAGACGGAGGATCCATTTTAATGCCCCTAAATACCTATCCGTGGAGTGCAAAATATGGCTGGTGTGCGGATAAGTATGGTGTCAACTGGCAAATCATGATGGGACAGGATTCCTCCGCAAAAATTGCCCCAAGTTTTATGTTTACTGGTACAAACAACGGCAAAGCCTCTGAGGCCATCCATTTTTATACCCAGCTTTTCCCAAAATCCGAAATTCAATTCAAACAATTTTATGAAAAAGGGGAACAGGATATCGAAGGAAATATTAAATACTCCCAATTCTTATTAAATGGGCAAGTTTTCCACGCCATGGAAAGTTCCATGCCGAACGTTCACCCTTTCAACGAAGGAGTTTCGTTCATCATAACCGTGGATAACCAAGAAGAAATCGATTATTATTGGAATCATTTAGTCCTAGATGGCCAACCCGGAAGATGCGGCTGGCTGAAAGATAAATTTGGGGTATCGTGGCAAATCGTTCCTTCTAATCTGGGCAAATTCATGTCAAATCCTGAGACCGCACCCAAAGCAACCTACGCTTTTTTACAAATGTCCAAATTTGTCATTGCCGATTTAGAAAAAGCCGTCCAAAGTTAAATCTAGCTTAAATAGAGAAAACATACCTCGCAGCACCAGCTTTACTAACTTTTAGAAAGTTAGTAAAGCTATACGCTATATAATGAATTACCCAAAAATAGACT
>CANIYB010000064.1 GCA_947471105.1 Cytophagaceae bacterium | reverse complement strand
AATCCCATTAAAAAAATACTTATTAAAAGCCGGTGAAGCATTAATCGTGGGTGGAATTCATACCCCAAATCACCGTTGGGTCGTAGCCGCCGCACTCTTAAAACTGAATGCGATTTGGCCTGACAAACGATATGTAGCTCGCGCAGAAGAATGGTTGCTCGAACATATCGACATCGATCCCGATGGTCAATATACCGAGAAAAGCGCGGGAGGTTATACGGCAATCGTAAACCGAATGCTAATCGAAATGGCCAAGGGGCTTAAAAAACCAGAAATTTTAGACGCAGTCCGAAAGAATTTAAATATGACGATGTACTACGTGCATCCGAATGGCGAAGTCGTGACAGAAGCTTCCAATAGACAAGATAAGGGAACCATTAAATTTTTAACTTCTTATTATTACTCATACCGTAGCTTGGCATTGCTTGATCAAAATGGGGAGTTTTCGGCTATGTGTAAGTTAATTGATAAGTCCAGTGGAAATAGAAATAGCGAACATCTGAACCACTTTTTATTAGAGCCTGAGCTGTGGAAAGAACTTCCTGCGGCAAAAAGTTTGCCGACCAACTATGTAAAGACATTCCCGTATTCTGGGATTGTAAGAATTAGAAGAGGCCAATGGGACACCACTATATTGTCAAATAATCCGGGGTTTCTAACATTTCATAAAGGAAATGCGGTATTGCAAGGCATGCGGATTGCTGCCTCATTTTTTGGAAAAGGTCAATTTCAAAGCAGTGAGATTAAGCAGGATGGCAACAAATGGATATTGAAAAACGCATTAGAAGGGCCTTATTACCAGCCATATCCAAAAGATAAAATTGACCCACAAGGAGATTTAAGCAAAATGCCTCGAACGGTAAGACCCAAAAGTGAAGTACAAAACCTGAATTATCAAGTTGAAATTTCAGAACATGAAGAAGGAATACTCGTCGACTTTGATATCAAAGGAACCGAGGGAGTTCCAGTAACATTAGAATTAATTTTTAGACCCGGCGGAAAATTAAAAGGAGTTAATCCCGTAGCAGGTAAGTTGAATTCGAATTTATTAGCCGATAAGGAAGGAACCTATTCTGTAGGGGAAGACACCATCAAATTTAGTCCGGGATTAGTCGTACATAAAGGGATCAATCTGAGAGGAGCCTTGCCTTCGATCGAGGCGCCAACGGTTTACTTGACCGGAATAACACCTTTCAAGCATACCTTAAAACTTTCATAATCATAGCAGTTTACAAATACATGAACACAAGAAGAGACTTTATAAAAAATTCAGCCATAGGATTTGGTGGATTAGCATTATTAGAAACAATGCCGCTTGAAATGATTGCCGCAAATCGTAAAAAAGTGGCCGCTTCGGATAAGTTAAACATCGCCTTAATAGGGGTAAAAAATCAAGGATATAATAACCTGCGCGCATTTTTAAAGGTCAATGAAGTGAACTTAGTCGGTTTATGCGACATCGATGATGAGCAATTAGCTCGTCGAAAAGCCGATGTGGTCAAATTAGGAGTAGCGAATCCAATTGTTTACAAGGATTATCGCAAAATGCTAGAAAACAAGGACATCGATGCGGTATTGGTGGCCACACCAGATCACTGGCATTGCTTGCAATTAACAGATTCCCTTTCTGCTGGCAAACATGTGTATGTTGAAAAACCAGTGGCAAATTCAGTGGGCGAAGCCAAAACCATGATTAAGGCGACTGAAGCATCAGGAAAAATTGTTCAGGTAAATCAATGGCAACGATCCCAACAGCATTTTAAAGATGCCGTGGCTTTTGTTCATTCAGGCAAGCTGGGAACAATTTTAAACACGAAAACATGGATGTATCGGGGCACAGACCCATTACCCATTGTGGCCAATAGCCCAATACCCGCGGGTGTTGATTATAAAATGTGGCTTGGGCCAGCGCAAATGCGGGATTTCAATAAAAATAGATTTCATTATGAATTTCGTTGGTTTTGGGATTATGCGGGTGGTTTAATGTGTGATTGGGGTGTACACTTAATGGATATCATGCTTTGGGGCATGCAAGTCAATGAGCCAAAATCAGTTTCGGCAACTGGTGGAAAAAGAATTTTCCCAACAGACGCGCGAGAAACACCAGACTATTTACACGTAACGTATGATTTTGGTACATTTTCAAATACTTGGGAACATTATATGGGAATAGGTGCAGGCCAATATGGTCGCGGACATGGAATTGCATTCATCGGAACCAAAGGTACTTTGGTGGTCAACCGCTCTGGTTGGGAAGTAATCGCAGAAAATGGCCGGATGGAATCGGTACCTTTGGCTTTAAAATCAGATGTAGGTTTGGATTTACACGCGCAAAACTTTGTCGATGTCATTAAAAGCGGGCGTAAGGAAGATCTAGCTTGCCCGATTCAGGCAGGAGCCACCGTAGCTGTAAACGCTCACATGGGAAATACTGCCTATCGGACAGGTGAAAAAATTACTTGGGATGCAAATAAGGGCTTATTTGATAAAAAATCAGCTAATAACTTAATTAAACCCACCTATCACAATGGATTTAATTATCCGAAATTTTAAAAAACAAAATCAGTAACTTGAAGTTTTAATTGAGTTGGAAAAATTTCAAACGATTGTTTACCTGTTTAATTCCAAAATTATGCGTCTTATCATTTTAAGCTTATTTACTTTATTCAGTACCCAAATTATCGCTCAGGCCGACTTTGAAAAAAAACTACAAACCAAGTTGATCATGGCGGAAGATGGGGATATTATCAACATTGAAGCGGGCAACTTTGCCTTAACCAAAACTCTAAGCTTAGATGGTAAAAAGAATATCACCATCCGGGGAAAAGGAATTGACAAAACAGTCTTAAGCTTTAAAGGACAAACTCAAGGAGCTGAGGGAATCAGAATAACGAATTGCGAAAACATTGTCTTAGAAGATTTTACGGCGGAAGATTCCAAAGGAGATTTGATCAAAACCATGCATGTAATAGGAATCACATTCCGAAGATTAAAGACGGCTTGGACAGGAAAACCCTCCCCTACGAATGGCAGTTACGCGCTATATCCTGTGTTATGTGAAAAAGTATTGATTGACAGTTGTATTGCCATCGGCGCATCTGACGCAGGAATTTATGTAGGCCAATCCAAATACATCACGGTTCGCAATTGCACCGCATTTCAAAATGTTGCCGGGATCGAGATCGAAAATTCATTGTATGCTGATGTGTATAATAATGTGGCCGAAGGAAATACAGGAGGTATTTTGGTTTTTGATTTACCGGACCTAATTCAAAAAAAGGGAGGGTTTGTGCGCGTGTATAACAACTTAATTAAGGAAAATAATTTGGCCAATTTTGCGCCCAAAGGTAATATTGTGGGAAATGTACCCAAAGGCACCGGTATGATGGTGTTGGCCACGAGCCAAGTTGAAATTTTTGATAACAAAATCCTAAATCATTCCACGGTAGGAGTCGCTATTATCAGCTACTTTATGACGGAGAAAAAAATTAAAGATAAAGGGTATTACCCCTACCCTACATCGATCAACATTCATGATAATTTATTCGAAAGAAAACCGCGTCGCGTGCCGATGGACAGCCGATTTGGTCAGTTATATCGGGTGAAATTGAAGTTCGGCCGTAAGATACCACAGGTCATTTTTGATGGAATATTAGACCCTAAAATTGTGGGCACTGATGGTAAATATCTACCTGAATATGCCATTTGTGTTCGAAATAACATCAACCAAAGTACTTCATTTCTAGATGCTGATCATGACTTTAAAAATGTTTTAGTGGGTCCCGACTTATTTGAATGCTCCCCCGTATCCATTAAATCAAATAAGTTTTAATCGCATGAGCAAAGTTCTCATCCTTATTATTTCATGTATAGGTTTGACATTTTTAATGTCCATCGATTCAGAAATAAATACGGAATTTAATTATCCAGAGAAACTCTCTGAATTTGCTTTATTTAAAGGACGCTTGCAAGATCAAATTCCTGCTGAGGACGTATTGCCCTATAACCTAAATTCCCCCTTATTTTCAGATTTTGCGCATAAATTAAGATTCATTAAAATGCCTAAAGGCACTCAGGTGAATTTTAACCCTGATTCCGTTTTACAATTTCCCGTCGGGACCATCATAGCCAAGACCTTTTATTATAAAAATGATGAACGAGCTGAGGCAAAAGGACGACGTTTAATGGAAACGCGAATTCTAATCCATGAAGCCAAAGGCTGGAAAGCCTTACCCTACATTTGGAATAAAGAACAAAGTGAAGCAACCTTAGAAGTAGCAGGGGGTGGCGATTTAGTCTCATGGATTGACGATCAAGGAAAAAAACAAGCCTTCGAATATGTGGTGCCCAATATGAATCAATGCAAAGGCTGTCATGAAAGACAAGGGATCATGACGCCCATTGGTCCTTCTGCACGCCAATTAAATGGAGAATTTTCATATCAGGATGGGGCACACGAAAACCAGTTGGCCCACTGGGCACAAAAAAATGCCCTGGCTAATCTTCCAAAACTAAGTGACGTTCCTAAAATGCCCTCATATTCAGATCTTAATGCTTCATTGGATCTGAGGGCGAAAGCTTATTTAGACATAAATTGTGCCCATTGCCATAATCCAGTAGGTCCAGCGCAGTCTTCAGGCTTATTTCTTCATTGGAATAATTCGAATAAAACAAGTTATGGCTTTATGAAAACCCCAGTCGCAGCTGGTAGAGGATCAGGAAATTTATCCTATGACATTGTACCTGGGAAGCCAGAAGAAAGTATTTTAGCCTATCGCATGCATTCGTTAGATCCAGGAATCATGATGCCGGAATTAGGGCGTAGATTATCTCACAAAGAAGGTGTAGATTTAATTAAAAATTGGATCAAATCACTTTAATATGATGAAGAAAATATCGCTGTTAGTCATTTGTTTATTGACCGTACAATCTGGTTTATTGGGTCAAAGCAAGAAAGAAAAATTACCCAATATCATTTATATTTTAGCCGATGATTTAGGCTATGGGGACGTTTCAATCAATAATCCCAAAGGGAAAATCAAGACGCCTAATATCGATCAAATCGCCCTACAAGGTATGCGATTTACGGATGCGCATTCAGCCTCTGGCGTTTGCACACCTACTCGATATGCCATTTTAACTGGCCGATATCCATTTAGAAGCAAATTGCCAGTAGGAGTTTTAAGGGGATATAGTCGTTCTTTGATCGACACTGACCAACAAACCGTTGCGAAATTACTTTCACAAGCGGGGTATTCCACAGGGGTTATCGGTAAATGGCATTTGGGGGTAGACTGGGCTTTAAAATCTGGAAATGACGCGTTGTTAAATGAAAAAGAGTTAGGCATAAAGACCGAATTAAATCCAGAAATCATCGATTTTACTAAACCGGTGACGGCTGGTCCAAAATCCGCTGGATTTGATTATTCGTATATCTTACCGGCTTCCCTGGATATGCCGCCCTATTTATATCTAGAAAACCAACAAGTTGAAGAGCTCCCTACGGCATATACCGCTGGGAATAAAATGGAAAAAGGGTATTCGGGACCCTTTTGGAGAGAAGGAAAAATGTCTCCTTCTTTTGATTTCCATCAAGTTTTACCACGATTTATTGAGAAAGCAAACCAATTTATTGGAAAACAACATGGAGAAAAACCGTTCTTTTTATACCTTCCATTAGCCGCGCCGCATACCCCATGGATGCCTAATCCCGAGTATGTAGGGAAATCTGGGGCTGGAGAATATGGTGATTTTGTCCAGCAAGTTGACGCATCCGTAGGAGCCGTTTTGAAACAATTGGAAAAATTAGGGATCGCTAAAAATACGATTGTAATCTTCGCGAGTGATAACGGACCCTATTGGCGTTCTGATTATATTGAAAGATTTAATCATGCGTCGGCTGGTGAATTTAGGGGGATGAAAGGAGATGCATATGAAGGAGGACATCGAATTCCGTTTTTTGTTCGTTGGCCTGCAGAGGTAAAAGCCAATACGGTATCCAATGCAACCACCAGCTTGGCCAATTTATTAGCCACCTGTGGAGATTTGACAGGCATTAAAGCCACGTCTGAAGACACCTACAGCATTATGCCGATTCTAAAAGGAAAAACACAAGAGATAAAAGGACAACCTGGAATTGTTGTTTCATCATCCATCGGATATCTAACGATTCGAAAAGGCGATTGGAAGTTAATTGAAGGACTTGGATCTGGAGGGTTTACAGAACCCCAAAAAATCGAACAGGTAAAAGAGGGAGTTAATGGCCAATTATTTAATTTGAAGAGCGACCCTAAAGAAGCAAATGATGTTTTTGAAACAAATAAAGAAAAAGTTCAAGAGCTCAGAATTTTACTTAATGAAATCAAAGGCTATAAAAAAAGATAAGTCGTTCATTTTTAAATTTGCGAGTCAAAAATCGATTCCTCATGATTCGTCGTTCAGTCATTCTAATTCTTTGTTTGAGTATTTTTTACGCAGGTTTTGCTCAAAATCTTGAGCAAACCATACGGGGGAAAATTATGGATAAACAAACATTAGAACTATTATCTAATGTGACGGTCAAATTAGTTCCTGGCAATCATGTGAGTTTCAGTGATAGCCTTGGTCGATTTTATTTCCACAAAATCCCATTAGGCCGATATAGTATTTCGTTTTCTAGGTTAGGTTATGCCCCTGCGAGCATTCCCAATTTAGAGCTTAGGAGTGGAAAAGAAATCAATTTGCCCGTTGAGTTAGAAGAAGCACCACAATTTTTACGTGAAGTGCTCGTGGTTTCTGAGCGAGCAAAAGATCGGTCAAAAAATGAAATGGCCTTGGTTAGTACGCGCCAATTTTCTGTCACAGAAGCAAATCGATATGCGGGAGGATTTCAAGATCCGGCGCGCATGACCTTAAACTTTGCTGGGGTTACGAATGCAGGATCCGATCAAAATAATGAGATTATCATTCGTGGGAATTCTCCCAAAGGATTATTGTGGAGAATGGAAGGGATTGAAATCCCAAATCCAAATCATTTTGGGGATGGACAAGGATCCACCAGTGGAATCATATCGATGATCAATTCGACCAGTTTGGCCAATTCAGATTTTATGTCGGGCGCTTTCCCTGCAGAATATGGGAATGCCTCCTCGGGTGTTTTCGATCTACGATTTAGAAGGGGCAATAATGAAAAGAGGGAATGGATGGCACAATTGTCGGTGGTGGGAATAGATGTGGCCTCCGAGGGACCCATTGGAAAAAATGGGGGATCCTATCGGGCTGGAGCTAGATATTCAACCTTAGAATTGCTATTAAAATCGGGATTAATCAATATCAATTCAGGGAATTTCAAGCCTGCCTATCGAGATTTAAATTACACCATCGATATTCCCTTGAAAAAAGCTGGGCTACTAACTTTTTGGGGATTAGCAGGAGCCAATGATACGGAAGATGAGAAATTAACCACGAAGGATTACTCCAATAGCAACATGGGCGCATTTGGATTATCCTATAAATTGCCCTTCAAAAAAGGGCATCTTTCCACTGTTTTGGCCTTAACAACTGAATCGGCGAACGTTAGCAAAATTGAAAACATTGCGAATGCATGGAAAACCACAAGGGACCAACTATATCGCTACCCCAATATACGGTTGAATGCTACCTATGTATATAAATGGAATGCCAGCTTGAGCGCAAAGTTTGGAATTAATGTAAGCCAATTATCTTTTGAGCTCAAGGATGATCGTTGGGACGGTAAAAAAATAGTGAATTACTTAAATGAATCTAATTCAACTTATTACGTCCAACAGTTTGGGCAGATTATAAAAAAATGGACTCCGGCCTTTCAAACTACTTTTGGGCTTCATGCATACCAATTTGAACTGAATCAATCCAAGGGCATCGAACCAAGAATGGCCATTTCGATAGAGAATAAATCGGGAGGTAGATTTAGTGTTGGAATTGGTTGGCATTCCAGAATAGAGCCTATTTCCACCTACCTTTTTAAAAAATACATCCCCAATGGAAACTTTTTCCAGCCTAATAAAAATATAAAGCCGTCACAGGCTCTGCATCAGGTAGTTTCGTATGACCAAAGAATCGGGGAAAATACACGATTGAAAGTTGAGGCATACATCCAAAACATTAATCAAGTACCCATCGATACGGCATTGACCGGATTGTTTTCATTGGTCAATTATACCTCTGGCATCCCAGGCCAAGTGCTAGAAAATACAGGAAAGGGAATTAATAAGGGGATCGAATTGACATTGGAAAGGTTTTTAGCGGATAATTTCTATTATTTAGTCACCGCTTCGCTTTTTGACTCTAAGTTTCAAAATAAGGATTTAGTTTGGCGAAATACTCAATTTAATAACCTATTTGCGGGAAATATTTTGGTGGGTAAAGACTTTACATTAGCGAAACAAAAGTCCCTTTCGATCAATTTAAGATATTTACTGAGAGGCGGAAATCGGTATACACCCATCAATTTAGCTGAGTCCATCAAAAGGAATACAACGGTTAGTGTACAAGCAAAAGCGTTTGAATCTCAATATCCAAATTTTGAACGATATGATTTTTCATTGGCCTATCGAATTAATAAGTTGAATCACACTTGGTCATTCAGGTTGGACCTACAAAATATTTTCAATGCAAATAACATCATTGAGGAACGATATGACTCAAATGTAAAGGGCTTAACCTATCGATTTGCCTTACCCCTAATTCCGATCATTAGCTCTCAATTAGAATTCTAAAATGATCCGTTTGTTTGTTTCAAACCAGATAGCATATCTATGCATTCTAGATTCCTGGCGGAACTTAATCTTATTTTCCTAATACGATATTAACGATGCGTTTAGGAACGACAATTACTTTAGAAGGTGAAACCCCAGCCAATATTTTAATCACCTGCTCATTAGCTAATACTCCCGTTTCTATTTCATTTGGAGAAGCAGAACTAGCGAAATCAAGTGTTAATTTAACTTTGCCATTAAACGATATTGGGTATTTAAATGAATCCTCATTTAAAAAAGAAGCATTAAATTCTGGAAATTTAGCATAGGATATTTGGCCTGGTAATTCTCCTAGTGCCACCCATAATTCCTCTGCAATGTGGGGGGCGTATGGAGATAATAAAATAAGCAATTCTCTCAAAACAGATTTTTTATGGCATTTTAACTGACCCAAATCGTTAACACAAATCATCAGGGTAGATACCACCGTATTAAATGAGAAACGATCTAGATCATCTTTCACTTTTCGAATGGCGGTATGAAGCACTCGAAGCTCATCGGCAGAAGCCGCTTCATCTACCAACTTATTTACCTGTGTATTTTCGTCAAAAAACAATCGCCAAACCTTCCTCAAAAAGTTATGTGATCCTGAAATTGAATTCGTATTCCAAGGTTTAAACTGCTCTAATGGGCCCAAAAACATTTCATAAACCCGTAAAGTGTCAGCTCCATATTTTAAAATTAAATCATCTGGATTTACGACATTATATTTGGATTTAGACATTTTTTCAACTTCCCAGCCGCATACATATTTACCCCCTTCCAGGATAAACTCCGCATCATCCGGCACATCATTTCTGGACTTTTTGAATGCTTCTATATCTAAAACATCATTTTCGACAATGTTTACATCCACATGTAAAGCAGCCACTTGATAGTTATCCTTTAGCCCAAATGAAACAAAAGTGACCTTTTCTGAATCCTTTAGTCGATATACAAAATTGGATCTCCCTTGAATCATTCCTTGATTGATCAATTTTTTAGCAAACTCCTCTTCATTCACTAATCCCAGATCCTTTAAGAATTTATTCCAAAAACGACTATAAAGTAAATGACCTGTAGCATGTTCAGAACCCCCTATATATAAATCAACCGCTTTCCAGTAATCAACTGCTTCTTTAGAAGCGAATTCTGCTTTGTTTTGGGCATCCATATAGCGGTACCAATACCAAGAGGAACCGGCCCAACCCGGCATGGTGGACCATTCGTAATCATACTGATTTTTATATTTCCACTCCGCAGATGCACGCCCCAAAGGAGGTTCGCCTGTTTCCGTTGGCAAATATTTATCTATTTTAGGCAACTCCAAAGGCAATTCAGATTCATCGATCAAATAAGGCAACAATTCACCATGACTATTGGGTTTGAAATAAACCGGTACAGGTTCCCCCCAATAACGTT
>CANIYB010000063.1 GCA_947471105.1 Cytophagaceae bacterium | reverse complement strand
CTGCGGCAATCGCGATTTCAGCATGTGTGTCGTTCGGTGTACAAATATCCACCGCATCGATGTCATCACGCGCAATCATTTTACGCCAATCCGTCTCATATGAAGCATACCCCCATTGAGCTGCAAACGCTTTTACACTTGCCTCATTACGAGAACAAACGGCTTGTAATACAGGAGTACAAACTAAATCAGGGAAAAAATTCTGTAAACGATTATATCCATTTGAATGGGTTCTTCCCATGAAACCCGTTCCTATTAATCCTATTCTTATCTTTTTCATCTTTGTTTAATTAAGACCAACCATGCGCATTGCGCACTTGAATCATTGCGGCTAAAATATCATTCCATGTTTTTTGTTGCTCCATCACTGAATTTGAGAACATGCAACCATCCCAACAAATATGCTTGAACGCTTTTGTTAATTGGCCATCCGCATCTCTCAACCAGAATCCTGCATCTTCAGCGATGTTCAACTTTCCATTAGGATCTGTTGCTTGACAGTGGCGACCTGTCTTATCGTGACTTCCTGTTCCATGAACCGTACCGTCATTTTGAGCTACGTGAAAATCAATCGTCCATGGACGAAGGGCAGCCGTCAATTCTTTTAAGGAAGCCTTCAAAACCTCACGGTTATCCCATTGATAATCGACAGGTAAAATACGATCCTCTGGACAGTTATATCCCATCGTATATAATAACGTATGCGACATATCCGCTTGGAAACCGATGTTTGGTCGGTCTACCGCCTCTAAGGTTTGAATCATGTTTCTCCATGAGTGCATGCCACCCCAACAAATCTCTCCCTCTGCAGCCAATCTTTCACCGAAATCTGCGGCTACGTCGCAGGCTCTTTGGAATGTGTCAACAATCAATTTTGAATTACCTTTTGGATCCTTCGCCCAATCCGCTACTCCCGCAGCAGAATCAATACGAACGATGCCATTCGGACGAATACCTAATTTGCGTAATTCCGCACCAATTTCACAAGAGCGACGCACCATGTCCACAAAAGTATCACGCGCATCCTTATCTCCCATCGCATTTCCAGCCCAAATAGGTGCTACTAAACTTCCAATTTCTAATCCGTGTGCAGCTACTTTATCAGCTAACGCTTTCGCTCCTTCTTTACCACTTTCGATATCAAAATGAGGGGGTAATAAACCAATATCCACTCCATCAAATTTCACGCCATCCACCTCAGCGGCAGCAGTCATGGCTAACATGTTGTCCAACGAAATAACCGGCTCGGAATCTGGACCTTTTCCTACAATACCAGGCCATGTGGCATTGTGTAATTTTGGATAATTATTCATTTTAAAAAAATTAATAAGTTTAAAATTTTAAATCTGGATTTGATGGACCAAAGTGCTTCAACATCACAATTGGATCCGTCGTAGAATGGTTTGTAATTTGAACACCTTCTTTCGCTGCTTTTTCAGTAACAAAAAACTCATCGTTGGTCAATTGGCCATAACGAATCAATGAAGGTGTTTCTATATTCCAAACGCCCATTTTACCATGACCTTGCATCATAATTAAACCATAGGCTGCAGCATCCGTAATCGTTACTGTTTGTCCTGGGAAAACCGTTAATTCTTTTGCAGAGAATGCATCTGAACGATAGCAAATCCACTTTTCAGAATATCCTTTCGCTTCCATTTCCGCTTCATCTGAAACTGGAATCGGTTGCATAAAACGAGTTTCTAATAAATTAGGATTGGTATTTAAATCCCAGTCGATCACTTCCATCAATTGGTCATAATTACCAATTTCTTCTTTTGGAGTACCATTCCACAATAATTCTTCTGGAATTACGGCTTCATTCACTAAGGATTGATACATCGCAAATACGTCAGACGCTTTTTGAGGCTCATAGGTACACATACTTCCTGGCGCGTGTAACATTCCCGGAGGAACATCCCAGCCAGTACCTGGTATTAATGGAAATGCTTGAGAATACATGGTGATTTTATTATCTCCTTTTGTGAAGTTCATCAAACACTCTTTTATTTGCTCTTTAGTCGTTCCCGGTGCGATTCCAAAAAACGTATATGGAAAATCACCCCCATGGTTGTTTAATTGAGGTGGAAAATAATAGGCTTCTGGTTTTCCCAATTGCCCAATCTTAGCCGCATGCTCATCATTGTGATGAATGTGATGCGGCAAAGGACCCATGTTATCAAAAAACTTGGAGTACATAGGCCAAGATTTGTATTCATTCCACAAACGATCACCGATCACTTCACCTTTCAATGCTTCGATGACATCAATCAATAGAATCTGCTCTTCTTTTCCACCTTCGGAATAAACAACGGCACTTAAGCCTTCATTTTCTCCGGTCAATGGACCATTTTTAGCGGGAGTCGTTGACGATAACCAACGCTCATCGATTCCACCGCGTACACCACCCAAAACATAATAATCATCTGGATGTAATTTTATTCTTCTACCAGGCACGCAAAAAGACCTCGGAACCCATGTTGGGGCTAATCGTAAAATACCTTTTCCTTGCTCTAGCGCTTTAGCTGCATTATTGCTCATTATTCGTTAATTAAATTGATAAAATTAGTATAAGTTGTGTATGGCCCTACTTCGGGACCCAACACGGATAAATTCACTTTTATTGATTTTTTTTCTCCAGGGGCTAAGAAAGTCAACGTGTTTGATTCTCTAGCAGCCTTCTGGCCTATGGGCGGATTTGTTCCAGGCTCAATACCGGTCACATATTCATTCTTGGCAAAATGTTGCCAGTTGGTCAACCACGGTAATTCCCTCTTATCAAAAGATATCTGAACACCTAATTGCTTTTTTTCATTCCATAAACCACAATACACTTGATGATCTGAATTTGCCTCGGGCTCTATAAATACAACCGATTCACCCGGTCCATCATGAACGGATAAAGGATCAGGGCATTTTTTGATGTCAGCGATTCCTAAAAGCTTAGGATCAGAAGCCACGCGATATTTTCCTCTCCAAATAATGTCTGTGCCTTCGTCGACTAAAGGCCAACCAAAATTAAAATGGTATAAAAGCATTAAAGGAGCTGGTGTATTCCCCTCGTTAATCACCTCATCTTGGATCGTTAAACCTGCTTGTCCCAAACGACCCGATATGGTTCGCTTCAGTGTCAAACACGGTCCAAAGATTTTATGTTGGCGTATAATGCCCGTAATCGACATATCTAAATTACCTGCATGTACATCTGGTTGCTGAATGGAAATGATTTCAGCCGGTATGTTACTGATTAAGCCATGCACTCCGCGAGTACCATGCGCATCTTCATCAGGTCCACCTACGTGATCTAAACCACAAGTAACCAAAAGGCCTCCACCAAATGTACGAAGCCAATCTATTCCTTGGTTCGACATCGGTTGAGGCCCTAAAACTCCTACGTGACTTATCCACGCAAGACTATGCTGGTTGAAAAATGCCTCCGCAATATCCATGGCGCGATCAAACACCACTTTATAACGAAATCCTGAACCCGTATCAATCCAAGCAATTCGGACTCCTTTCCCTGCACCGTTATCTAAAACGGACGTTTCAATTCCTCCTAATTGCTTGTGATTCGATATTTTATCGGTCCATTCCGGCATAATTCATTTTACTTTTTCTTAAACATTGCGTTACTTTCGCTTCCGCCTGACATCAAATAAGCCATCAAATCTTTTAATTCTTCGCCATTTAAGCTGTTAATTAAACCTGGCAACATACTTGATACTGGTGAGTACTTAACTGAACGAACATTTTTCTTTAATATTTTTTCAATTTGCTCTGGCGCATATGGATTTTGAGAAACATAATAAGCCATTTTATCTTCATTGGTCACACGTCCAATCACAGAAGTACCGTTTCTCAACATGATTTGAGTCGCTGCATACTGATCTGAAACTGTTTTGTTAGGATCAATGATCGACTCCAACATATCCTTCTTCGAGAAACGAGTTCCCAAATTAGTCAAGTCAGGACCCACGTTTCCACCGCCATCACTACCCATGGCATGACAACGAACGCAAGTAGTCGCTGCAAACATGGATTTACCATTTTGGAAATCACGGTCAGTTAGAGGAGCATCTAATAATGCCACAGCATCTGTCAACTTCCATTGCTTACCTGGACCTTTAGGATAATTAATCGCTACGATATCATTTCCACTAGAAGAAAGCATATCCGCTCCCCCTAATTTATCATAATAAGCACGCTTAGATTCTGCCACATTCTTCAAAGCTAATTTACGCGCACGGTCAATAAAACCTACATAACTACGTCCACCTGAATATGCAAATGCTTTTTTAAACCATGAGAAATAACGCTCATGTTGTTCTGGAGTCCAGTTAGTTTTAGCAGCTGACAACATGGTAGCCATATACGTTTGCTGTGCCGGTGGAATTTTTTCCAACATTTTCGCAATATCTGTTCCGTATTGAGGATTACGCATAATTAAATCCGCAGAGGAAGTAGCTGTTTCTACGCGGTATGCAGTAGCACTAGCCGTATCCTTCGTTTCCATGATTTTTAAAGTACGCTCAATCACTTTTGGAGCTTCCAAAGGAATCAATAAACGACTTAACGCACGATCCATATTCATTCGATTTGATGGATATGATGCATCAAATTTAGCGATGATTTTAGCTGATGTAGCAGCATCTGGCATTCCCAAACGTAGCATAGCTAATTCATAAGCACGTAAAATATCTAATTTTTGTGATTCACTAAACGCTTTGCCATCAATCGCAAGAAGCGATGCATAAATGGCTGATTTTAATTCAGGCTTACTTTGACGAATTAATCCAATCAAAGCATGCGTAGCCGCAATTGGATCCTTTTCAGTCAATGCCTTATCTTTCCACTCATTGATTGGCTGGTGCTCTAAAGCTAAACGCGCCGCATACCGAATAAAACGATCTGGATGCTTTAAATATGGCCAAGCAAATGCAACGGCTGCTGGATTTGCTCCTTGGTGAAATTGCTCAATCTTACGACGAGTTTCATTCAATGGATTCGGTGCGCCAACTAATGTTTTTGCACTAGCTTCTTCAGTACCTACATATGAAACACGATATACATCAGATTCTAAACGACGACCACCGGCCATAAAGTAAAGTGCTCCATCAGGTCCAATAACACCATCTGTCAAAGGCAATGGAATACCTGAAATAAACTCTTCGCGATCTGCCAAGAAAGTAGATCCAGAAGGTTTTAATTTAATTAAGTGACCAATACCAAACGTCCAGTCAAAAGCTAACAACGATTTCTTGTATTTAGCAGGAAACTTTGCATCCTTCAAAGACAATAAACTAGTAGGTGATCCCTGACCAATATTCAATACAGGTGATAAGTTATCTGGATACGTTGCAGACCACTTGCTATTACCAGTTCTCCAACCATACTCAGAAGCACTTGTCACGTGACAAATACGAGTTGGACGGTACCAAGGTAAACCGAAATCCCACTCCATATCCGCATCATAAGCAAATAAATCTCCTGTCTCATTAAAGGCTATATCAAAAGCATTTCGATATCCTGCTGAAACTAATTCCCATTTCTTTCCATCTGGATCTATGTTGGCAATCCATCCTCCTGGAGCATAACGATCATTCGCATGTCCACGTGGGTCTTTAATTAATGGGAAAATATTATCTTCTTGCCAGTTTTTAGGCAAACGATAGGCATCCATTTCTGGAACATCTGTGTGGTTTCCTGATATCAAGAAAATAGATTTCTTATCTGGTGATAAAATGATACTGTGTGGACCATGTTCTCCTTCTCCTTTAAATTCTTTCATTAAAGTGATTTTGTCAAACTGATCATCTCCATCTAAATCCTGAACACGATACAATCCACTACCTCTTGGCGTAAAGCCTTGTGCAGGTCCTCGTCCCGGAGTAGCACCTGGTCTTGTTGCTCTAGCATTCACCATCACATAAAGACTGTTGAATGCATATAACATACCGTGAGCATTTCCGATACCTAGGGTATCCACACCTTTACCGAATTTCAATTTCTCAACCTTTGGCTTCACACTGGCTGATCCGATCGCAGGAATAGTTAAGCGATATAATCCACCATATTGATCTGAACAAATCATACGACCTTTATCATCAAAAGTCATCGAAACCCAAGAACCGATGTTTTCATCCGTTGGGCTGATAATATGTTCAATCTTAAAACCAGGTTGTAATCTGATTTTATCCAATTTAGGATTGGCACCTTCTACGTGAGCAGGTTCAATCTTAAATAAACTGTTGTAGCCAGCACTTCCTAGGCCAACTACCGCAACGAGCGCTAATAAATACTTAAAAATTGGTTTCATTTTATTTTAGGTTTTTGATACGAATATTCCTGTACTCTACTTTCATCGGAGGTCCTACGTGTACTTGAACACCTAACCAACCCTCTGATTTGCCATTCACTTTATCCAAGTCAGTGACGTCACTCATTAACACCCCATTGACATAATGCAATAGGTGATTTCCTTTAACAATCAAATGTATTTCATTCCAATCCTCTGATTTAATTTTAGTTTTCAATGAATCAGAATTTCCTAATGAACCTGTAACCTTACGAGGCAACCAAGCATTACGAGCTGAATAAGCACGAAGATTGTTTTTAACCTCTGGATCTGTTTGCTCATTCACATTCACAATCTCTCCACGGTAACCTAAGGTTGTACGTCCACGTTCCTCATAGTTTTGGCCCGTATAACGAATCGCTCCATCGATGTCAGCCTGATATCCTTTTAAAGCAAAAGGTAAATCGGGCAATAACTCCTCAGAACGATAATTGATTCCTGTATTACCATCTTTCGTGATTTTAACCTCACATTTCAATTCGAAATCAGAAGGCTTTGCATCACGGTAAATAATAAAGGTATTGCGCTTCAATAGAGTTGCAGGTGTAATTTCACCCACAATGCTTCCATTTTCAGCTTTCCAATAGACAGGATCACCCTCCCAACCTTTTAATGTTTTACCATCAAAAATTTTCTTGAATCCCTTCTCGGACGCCTGAGCCTTTTGAGCAAAAATGGGACTATAAAAACCAAGCAGCGGAACAAATAACCAAACTAGGTTACGGTAATTAATTTTCATATTTATAGGTTTAAAGGTTTAAATTAATTTAAAATAAATTGAAAAAAAAGGATTGGCTATTTTTTGTAAAAATTAAATTCTTTTAAACAAAAACACACCCTTTTTATTTGAAATAATAATATCATTTTTCTTATCCTTATTCATATCCTCTACAAAAAAGTTAATCCCTGCTCCTGAATCTGAATCAATCACATGAGAAACCCAATGTGGCGATGGCTTAGGCTGAAATTCAAACCATTGTAAATTAGCACTTTCAAATTCCCCCGGATCCTTTCCATTATGTGCCATGAAACGCTTGCCTACAATAAAGTCAGGATTCTTATCCCCATTCAAATCAACGAATTGCATCGAATGAGTTTGAGAAAGTGATTTGTCAATTAAATGATTTTCAATTTCGCCCGTCGTTAATGACTTTGTTTCATTCCACCAGATTCCATAATCATGCGCAGACGATGATAAAATATCCATATCCCCATCTTTGTCAAAATCATACACATACATTTGCGCACAATCAAACTTAGTAGACAAAGCATGGAAAGTCCATTCTGCTTGAAGGTCTTTTGGCATTTCAAACCAACCTTCCTTAATGATCACGTCCTTACGTCCATCTTGATTTAAGTCCGCAAAGCCTAAACCATGCGTATACTTATGGGTACCAATTTTCGGATTAGCTGAAATCGTTCGCGCAACCCAAACACTATCTTTTGAAGAAGGTGCCTGATACCAAACTACTTTTTGGTTTTTAGAATCGTTTCCAATCAAATCCTTTTTTCCATCTCCATCCACATCTTCAAAAAGTGGTGATTCATTTCCTAAGGATGCACATAAAAAATGTCGTTTCCAGTTGCCCGATTTATTTTGATTGTTTTCAAACCAATAAACCGCTTCTCCTGGTAATCCTACTTTGATCACATCGACCCAGCCATCTTGATTAATATCGGCTGAAAAATTAGCAAAGGAATCAGAATATCCCTCATCTACCTTAAATACATGCGTTTCTGGAAATGGTTTCAATGATTTGTCATACCTAATTTCAGCAGAAAATTGATGCTTAACCCAGGTAGGTGCTTCATACCAAAATGCACCCGCAATAATGTCCTTATTCCCGTCCTTATTGATGTCACCGACACAAACACCTTCAGAAACAAACTCAGTAGAAATGACAATTTTTTGAAATTCCACCGACTTTTTTACCTCAACATTCTCATGAGAAAACAGAGAAAAATAAGCGTAAAAAAGGGCAATTAAGTTAAGTATGCTCATAATTTAGAGAAAAAAAATAGCCGCCAATTCCTTGGCGGCTATCCATTTATGATACTTATTTAATGTTAGGATTCAAAGCAGCCTCATCAGCTGGCAATGGATAGTATTTCTCAATCACTGTGAATGAGTTACTACGTAAAGTATATCCTTTTTGATAATAATAAGCGAAAGGATTTGCCTTAATACGAGCTCCATAAGCTGATATAACTTCTTTAAATGTATCTGTACGAACTAAGTCATGCCATCTTTTATTTTCGAAAGCTAACTCAACGCGACGCTCATTCATTAAAGCAGTACGGAAAGCCGCTTGGGTAGAGGCAGTCGTTTCAGCCAAACCTGCACGCTTACGTACTTGATTCATAAATGTAGCTGCTTCAGCCGTTTTCCCCTGCTCATTCAAAGCCTCAGCTAAGAACAATAAAACTTCAGAATAACGGAAGATAGGCCAATTCATACCATGATTACCATTTAAAGCATGTGGTCTTACATATTTCTTAATCACTGGATAAGTTTTACCTTCCCATAATGTAGTCGCACAAGTAATCATTTGAATCGAAGCATCCTTACGTAAATCACCAGCTTCATAAGCCGCAATAATATCAGGAGTCGGAACATTATTTCCTTCTCCAGTTTGCGGTTGTGGATTTGAAGTACCAGATAAGGTTTTCAATTCCACCTCTGTCATTGGACGAGGCAAGAAGTTATAAAAGAATGATCCATTGTATCCATTAGATCCTTCTTGGAATTGAACCTCAAATACACTTTCAGCATTGTTCTTATTAGCAGTACTTGTAGAGAATGCATTATTATAATCAGGCATCAAAGAATAACTTCCTTCAGCAATAACCTCTCTACACAATTTCTCTGCACCTGCCCAGTTTTTCTGAATCATGTACAAATTAGCCAATAAAGTTTTAGCTGCACCCGAAGTAGCCCGACCAGGTTCTTGAGAAGCCTTCGATTTTAAGCCAGTAATAGCACCTGTTAAATCACCGATGATAATTTTAGCTAAGTCGTCTGCTGTTCCTAGTGGAGCAGCTGCTTCCGCACGATTTGGAACCGGCGTTAAGTGAATAGGTGCTCTATTGAAATAACGGTATAATTCAAAATAAGCAAAAGCACGTAAAAACTGCGCTTGACCTTTCAAATCAGCTTTCGCAGTTGCATCAAAATCAGCCTTATCAATAACATCTAAAATCTGATTCGCACGAGCAATAATCAAATAATCTTGACGATATTGATTTAATACGTGCGTATTCGTTGTTAAGTTATTGGATACAGGGATTGAGAAATCCGCCAAATCCTCTTGCTGCTCAGTCGCACCAAAAGCTGTATTACGCGCATAATAAGTATTATCTGAATGTTGCTCTGATAATAAATACGAACGGTCATTGTAAATAGTTCGCAATGGAACATAACAAGCATTCACTGCTTGAGTAAAATCGGCCTGCGTCTTAAAAAACGTAACCGAAACTAAATTCGTTTCTGGAGTTCTTTCCAAAAATTGAGCTGTGCAACCTGATAATCCTATGGCTACTAAACAGCTTAATATGATTTTATTTTTCATTTTTTCTAAAATAAACGTTTAATATTTAGCTAATTAAAAGTTGAAGTTTGCACCCACTGTGAAAGTTCTTGGTACTGGATAGTTAGATAAATCCACACCTGGACTCAAGTTACCACCGTCACCTTGACCGTTTCCTTGTGCAGATGTTTCTGGATTTGGTCCACCCCAATAATTAGTAAACACATAAGCTTGTTGACATGAAGCGTATACACGAACCGACTTGTAAACCTTAGTAGGCTTAGCAAATGTGTATCCCAATGTGATGTTACGAATCGTGAAATAAGATGCATCCGCAACAAAACGGCTATTCATCCAGTCACGCTCAATACCTGTTACGTTACCACCACCTACGGTCGTTCCATACATTCCCAATCCTG
>CANIYB010000062.1 GCA_947471105.1 Cytophagaceae bacterium | reverse complement strand
TTAGCCGTTCAAATGCTGGCCATTTCAAATGAGTCCTTGTCTGAAAAGCTTGATCTTTACAAAAAAGATTTAGTGGAGAAAGTAGCGGTCATGAGTCAAAAAACACAGGATAATTTATAAATTTTACACATGAAAATTCCTTTTTTAAAAGAAAGTTCAAGTTCAAATTTGCCATTAATTACACTTTTCGTGTTGTTAATTACGCTTGTGGGTTTAGTTTTTGTTGGATATGAGCATTTTTTAGGCCCTGAAAATAAGGAGCTGGCAAAGGCTGAAAAATTAGAATTAGCGGAGGATGAGGTTTTAATGGAGCCACCTGTGTCGATTATCACAGATTCTACGTCAACGGTTTCTTCCGTCGATAGCTCTCAAGGAAAGGATTCTGTTCAAAAGGCTGAATTAGCTTTGGAGGTACAAAAACAAGAAGCTGAGGCGCAGAAAATTCCAGAGGAAAAATTAGTTGAGCCTAGTGGTAAGGCCTATTCATATGCGGCGGAGAAAGGAGAATCTTTGAATGGTGTGGCTAAGCGGTTTGGACTTACGGTGGACCAAATAAAATCAATGAACCCTAGTATTTCAGATGGGTTTAAGGGCGGCAGTAAAGTAAATGTCAAAATAAAAGCGATTCATACGGTTGGCCCAGGAGATGTGTTAAGAGTCGTGGCAGAAAAATATAAAGTGTCTAAAAAATCCATCATGGATGCAAATCATAAGTCGGAGGATGTGACCTTACGTGGGGAGCAATTGGTGATTCCTGTCAAATAATGCCTGTTAAAATCTGCTTATTTTTCTTGTTAAGTTTTTGTTGTTTTGCCGTGTACGGAGTTCAAGAAACGGATTCATTGCAATTGAATTGCCAGAAGCAATCAGTCAAATCAGTGAATTTTGAAGATTTGCAATGGATGTTTCGCGAACGAGTTCGAGTGGAAAGTCAAGATCAAATCCCGACACATTTAGCCTTTTTCATTCAGCATGCCTCGGGGATTAAATCCCAAAATTATTCCTTTGACACTGCTTCAATTAACAAGGAAAATTTATTTGCCTTGAGCAATATGACAGACGATCCTTTGTTGGTCTGGGGAAATACCTTGGCCCATGAAATTGAGAATTTTAAACTATTAAAGGATTCCCTCGCTAAAGTTTTCAACCCTAGGGGATATCGATTAAAGTTTCTTCAAAGTGAAAGAGGATTGGCCAAGCAAATGGATTTGTTTAATCGCGGTCGTTCCATGACCGCTCTTTCATTGCATAATTTCAATTTAGCGGTGGATGTAGGAATATATCGGCGTGGACGTTATTTGCGTCGAAGCAATTGGTATGCACGCTTGGGTAGCGTGGCAAAAGATTTGGGGGCATTTTGGGGAGGTGATTTTGTGGGTTTCCCGGATGTCGGTCATATTCAAGCATTCTCTAACGGGGCTAATTTGGTGCAAAAATTTCCTGGACTAACTTTCGAATACATTCGGTTTAAAGAAATTTATGAGCAAAATTATGCGAGTGCTTTAGCTCGTGGACAGGTCGATTTGGTTGAGGACACACGTCAATTAATCGTAGAGTTGAATAAAAATAGGGCTCAACAATTTTGTGCTTGTCAGCAGGCTATCACGATCCCCAAGGATTTGACGGCGCAATGGTTTGAGCAGTTTAAGGGTGTGTCGACGGGCTATGTTTATGTGGACCAACAAGCCGGATGGGTGTATATTAAAAATGGGGACTCCGGGTATTTTTATCCTTTGGGTGTTTACTCGTTTGCGACTAAAAATTAAAGGAATATCCGCGAAGGAAGTCTTCAATTTTCATTTTCTTTTTTCCTTCCATTTGCCATTCTAGGATTTCGATATACCCATCAGCGCAACCTACTCGGAGGTATGTTTTTTGGTCGGTATCCCAAATGCCAATTCCTAATGAAGGGATGGTTTCAGGATGGGGACTTACGGAGCTGATTTTGCAGTTTTTTCCTTGAAATAGCGTATGTGGACCAGGAAATGGGTTCATGCCCCGAATAAGATTGTGTATTTCTTCTGTGCTTTTTGACCAGTGAATCAAGCCTGTTTCTCTAGTGAGTTTTGGGGCAATTTTCAAATCAAGACTTTCTTTTTGAGCTTGAGGTTTAATTTGTTGGTCTACAATGGCATGCGTTGTTTTAACGACTAAATCCGCGCCCTTTTTCATCAGTCTTTCATATAGATCTCCTGTGGTATCTTCCGGATGAATGGCCTCCGTCTCTTGGAATAAAAGGTCTCCGGTGTCTATTTCATGTTGAAGAAAAAAGGTAGTCACACCTGTTTCTTTTTCACCGTTTATAATGGCCCAATGGATGGGAGCAGCCCCACGATATTGTGGCAGAAGCGAAGCATGCAGGTTAAAAGTTCCCAAAGGAGGCATATTCCACACTTGTTCGGGAAGCATTCTAAAGGCCACAATGATTTGTAAATCGGCGTGTAAGCTTTTTAGGGTATCTATAAATTCAGGATCCTTCAGTTTTACTGGTTGCAAAATGGGCAATCCTGCTTTTTCAGCGTAGATTTTAACGGGTGATGCTTGAATTTGTTGGCCTCTTCCAGCTGGTTTATCGGGAGCTGTGACAACGGCCACCACATCAAATTTTGATTGAACTAATGCTTCGAGGCTTGCTACTGCGAAATCTGGAGTCCCAAAAAATATGATGCGCATATTTTAAAAATTAAAAATGAAAGAGGCGGAATTTGTCTTCGAATAAATTGTTTTGGGATAATATCGCTTTTTAATTACCTTTGTCGGGTAAAAAATAAGATTACGTGTTGATAAATAAACATTTATTCTAGTTCGGCATCTGAGACAAAACTACAAATAAATTATGTAGAACGGTCGGAAGCCGTTCTATTTTGTTTTTTAGGAATCTAAATAAATTAGTAAGATGGCACAATTTCAATATTATACAGCTGAGGCGGTTGAAAAGTTAAAGGCTGAATTGCATTCTTTGAAATTTCAAGGACGTCAAGATATGGCAAAGCAAATTGCCGAAGCTCGAGATAAGGGGGATTTGAGTGAAAATGCTGAATATGATGCGGCAAAAGATGCGCAAGGTTTACTGGAATTAAAAATTTCAAAATTAGAACAGGTCGTAGCGAATGCGCGCGTGCTAGATGAATCTACGATTGATATTTCAAAAGTGTCCATCTACTCGATTGTTCAGATCAAAAACACGAAAAATGGAATGCTTGTTACTTATACCATTGTTTCTGAAGAGGAAGCGGATTTAAAAACGGGTAAAATTTCAGCGTCTTCGCCGTTTGGTAAGGGATTGCTTGGAAAGCAAGTAGGTGATTTAGCTCAGATTACGGCTCCAGCTGGAACCTTAGAATTTGAAATTATATCGATCTCAAGATAAAAATCTTTGTTCATTGATTATTTTAATCCCAACCTAATTCGTTGGGATTTTTTGTATTTTAGCTTTTATGAATATTAGTTTTGGGCAGCCACTATTTTTATGGGGACTATTGAGCATTGGGGTTCCCATTTGGCTGCATTTTATCAATAAGAAGAGCACATCTACCTTATATTTCTCTGATATTCGAGTGTTAAAGGGTACTCCAACTCAGGGAAAGGGCTTTCGGTTCTTACATGATTTAGTTTTATTATTGTTTCGAATAGTAGCTTTATCGGCACTGATATTAGCCTTTTCTCAGCCTAAATGGGATGGATTGCTACAAAAAAATTCCTCTCAAACTTATTTGTTTGTGGATAACCATGTGGGACTCATGGAGGGGAATCGGACTGCGTTTAACTCCTTGGCGTCTGAATTGCCTCGATCGAAAAAGCCGGTGTTTTTACTCTTAAATTCATTTCAGAATGCTGATTTTGAAAGTAAAACTTGGAAAGAGGTTAGCGATTTGTGGCCTAGTTTAAAAATGAGCGATCGAGTTGACAATCCGAAATCAATTGTCGATCGGATCGCAGAAATTAATGCGGAACAGAATGTTGGATCTAGACCTAACATCCTTTGGGTTTCAGATTTTCCCCGATCGAGTTCGTGGCCTCAATTCCCTACGAATTTTGATGTTCACATAGTTCCCATCCAAATTCCACCATCGGCCAATGTAGTTGTAGATAGTATTTCAAATAGCACCTCTCAAATTCAAAGCGGAAGGCCTTTTAATTTAAAAGTTCGGATTAAGAATATTGGGAACATGGCAGCCAAGGATCAGAAGTTGGGCCTTTATTTGGATGATTTTCCTATATCAACGGAGAAGATTAATTTAAAAGAGGGCGAAGCGAAATGGCTTGATTTTGGAATTAGTCTTTCTGACAAGAGGTCAATTAAGGTAAAATTGATTTCAGATGATCAGGTGTTATTTGATAATGTATATTCCTTCCTGCTAGAAATACCTGATTCAAAAGATGTCTATGTGTTGGAGGGGATGTCTCGTGAAAAATATATCTCAACGGTTTTTTTGAATGATTCCCTATTTGATTTCCACTCGGTGAATAGGCAAAGCTTGTTGGCAAATCTATCAAAAATCAAGGGGTTTTTGATTTTGAATGATTTAAATTCATTCTCCGCTGAAGGATTAAAGTTGATTTCTATTTGGGTTAAACAGGGGAATACGCTCGTGTTTTTGCCGACTGCTCCATTTAACAATGAAGTAATTAATCGGCTCAATTTAAATTTTGCAAGCCAAGGAAATGTATTTAAGCAGGAGACTTCAAATCGTGCATTAGCCGTCCGCTTACCCATGAAGCATGTGCGCTTTTTTAATTCCATTCTTGAACAATCATCGTTTAAGAAAAATTTAGAAATGTTTAATTCAAATTCATATCTACAATGGGATGGCGGGCTACCTATTTTTGAATATGTGAATGGAAAGCCTTTTTTGTCTCAATTTAAATTAGGCGCTGGATCCATGTATGTTTTTTCAGGAGATATTGCCAACGAGGCAGATGGCTTTTTCAAGCACGGATTATTTCTGCCTGTTTTCCAAGAAATGGCGTTGAATAATAATATGAATCATTGGTCAGCGAGCGTGTTTTCCAATACCTTTGAAATTTCGGCTCCAAAGACATATAAATTCAGTTCGTCGGAAAAAGGTTTAGTGACCTTGAATAAGGGGAAACAATCATGGATACCCGAGCAAAAGTGGACAGGAACTCAATGGATTTGTGAGTGGCCAGAACTTTTGGAAAGGAATTTTTCGGGCTTTTGGCAGGTTAATATTCGGGATAAAAAAATGTTGAATTTGGCGATCAATTATCCTCTAAAGGAAAGTGAGATGCGACAATTTTCTAGAGATGAAATTCAGGCGCATTACAAGGGAAAACAAAATATTCAGGTTGCCAACATGAAGGATGTGCCATTGGGCGCAGAGGTTTCATCAGACCTTTCCCTGTATTTTTTTATCGCGTCCTTGTGTTTCTTTTTAATCGAAATGGCTATGGTTTTTTATAGCCGTAAAATCACTCCCGAGCACCGTAAATAGCGGATCCCACACGGACTAAAGTAGAGCCCAATTCTGCGGCCAATATATAATCGCTGGACATTCCCATGGAGAGTTCTTCCCAGGTTACATTTCCTAGGTGGGTGGCTGTTTGGTTTGTTTTTAATTCTTGGAACAATTGGGCTAAAGAGGCAAATTCTTTATTTATTTGAACCGTATTTTCGGTAAAGCTAGCCATGCCCATGAGTCCAACAATTTGGATATTTTTTAATTCAGCTAAGATGGGATTTTCTAGGATTTCATACAATTCATTGGGAAGCAGGCCGAATTTTGTTTCTTCCTGAGCGATATACATTTGGAATAGGCATTTAATAATTCGGTTGTTTTTAATGGCTTGTTGGTTTATTTCCATTAATAATTTCAATGAGTCCACGGTATGAATGAGGTGAACAAATGGCGCGATGTATTTAACCTTATTGGTTTGTAGGTGTCCTATTTGATGCCAACGAATATCCTTGGGTAATATAGCTTGTTTTTCTACAAGTTCTTGAACTCTGTTTTCTCCAAAATCGAGTATTCCTGCTTGGTACGTTAAATTTAATTCGTCGATTGACCTCGTTTTTGTGACGGCAATTAGTTTTGCGTGTGTATGTGCTAAATCATTTTGGATGCTTAAAATTTGATTAGCGATGGACATAATAAGTATAAACGAAGAACTGTGAAAAGAATAATTTGAAAGTAAAATTAATTTATTATTTTTGATTCTGTTATACGTCAGAAAATTGCTGACAAATTCAATTTAAATATGCCCTCAAGTCCATTAAGTTCAAGAGAAAGAAAGCTTCAGCGCACGGTTGGGGTTTTAATTTTTTTGATTTTTCTATTAATTGGCTTAGTAGCTTTAGAACGGCTATATCCTAAACTCTTTAGTTTTGGTGCTAATCAAGAAACCTTTATTAAGGACGCGAAGAATCGTTTGGATTCAATTTCGAATCAATTAGAGGTTCGCATGATTCAAATAAAAAAATTAGGCGGTAGGGTGAATGAGTTGGAAGCTGCGCGCCAGCAAATTCTTGGGGATCAGAAAGCGATTTCAGAGAATCCTGAGATGGGCCAAATAGAAATTCAGCGTAAACTGGCTTATTATTTGCGGTTAATTGGCCAAAAGGACCTTGAGATAAAAAAATTACGAAAAGAGAATTTTGTGCTGAGTGCTCGTAACGATTCATTAAGTAGAGAGGCTAAGATTTTGCAAGACGGTTTGTCAAATGTTCAAAAAGCGTTGAGGGATTCAAGTTTAACTTTTGGCGTTAAGCAAAAAGAATTGAGTGAGCGTTCAAGAATTTTAGAGGTCCGTAATCAGGAGTTATCAGAAAAGGTAAATGTAGCAGCCGCTTTGCGTGCTGAGGGGGTTAATGTCTACGCCATTTCAACTCGGGGTAAGGAGTCTGGCGCTCAGAACCAAAAAGCAAAGAAACTTGAAAAGATTCGCGTGATTTTTCACTTGCAAGAAAACTCGTTGGCGACCAAAGAAATTAAAACGGTTTTTTTAAGAATTATAGAGCCTACCGGAGCTACTTTGTCGGATTACTCATTGGGTTCCGGAACCTTTCCGTTTAAGGGAAAAGATTTAGTATATACGGCTAAGCAGCGTATATATTATGAAAATAATCATCAATCTGTCGAGTTTATTTATTCGCGTCCCAATTCATATCGAGAGGGTAGGCATGAAATCGAATTATATGCCGAGGGCTTTTTAATAGGCCTAGGATCGTTTGAGGTGCGATAATTTCAATTTTTTAATTCAGGGCTTTTAATTGTAAAGTATTTTTCCTACTTTTGCAGTCCAAATTTTTTCAGTTTTTAAACAACAATTTTATGGAATTAAAAAACTATGAGACGGTGTTCATTTTAACTCCCGTTTTGTCTGAACAACAGACAAAGGACGCCGTTGAGAAATTCAAGCAGTTGTTGGTAGATAGCGGTGCAAAGATTGTACATGAAGATGCATGGGGCTTACGTAAGTTGGCCTATCCTATTCAAAACAAGCACACTGGCTTTTACCAGATATTTGAATTTTTAGGGGATCCGCAATTTATCGCCAAATTAGAGCTTGAATACAAGCGTGATGAGCGAGTTATTCGTTTCTTGACTACTGCATTAGATAAGCATGCGGTATTGTACAATGAGAAAAAGAGAAAAGGTTTAGTAGGTAGAAAACCAGAAAAAATAGAAGCATAAGATGACACTTGTAAACGAACCTGTAGATAAGAATAGTAATCGTAAGAAGTATTGTCGGTTTAAGAAATCGGGCATACAATACATTGATTATAAAAATCCGGATTACTTATTAAAGTTGGTAAACGAGCAAGGTAGAATTTTACCTCGCCGTATTACTGGTACTTCGTTGAAATTTCAACGTAAAGTGGCGCAAGCGGTTAAGCGTTGTCGTCATTTAGCCTTGATGCCATATGTGGCGGATGGTTTAAAATAAACTAGGGGATAACCTGATAAACATTTGATTGTAAAATAAGATGGAAATTATATTAAAAACGGATATAGCGGGATTAGGGTATAAAAACGATACGGTAGCTGTTAAGGCTGGATATGGTCGTAATTACTTAATTCCACAGGGTTTTGCCATGATGGCAACACCATCCAATCGTAAGGTTGTGGCTGAGAACATCAAACAAGCTGCGCACAAAGTAGAGAAAATCCGTCAGGATGCTTTTGAGTTGGCAACTGCTATTGGTGAAATGACTTTAACTATTGCTGCAAAGACAGGTGATAGTGGAAAGATTTTCGGTCGAGTAACGAGTATTCAAATCTCGGACATGCTGAAGGAAAAAGGTTTTGAAATTGATCGTAAGAAAATTTCATTCGACTCTGAGGTTAAGTCAACGGGAGATTATACAGCTACGTTGGACTTGCATAAAGAGGTTAAGCATAAGGTAGCATTTTCTGTAGTTTCAGAATAAGCTCAATATTCTTAATTAAGGTCGCATCAGAATTTCTGGTGCGATTTTTTTAAGTAAAAAAAGAGCCGCTTCATTAGGAGCGGCTCTTTTAATGTATAATAGGGCGAATTTTAAGCTAAAGCTATTTTCAAATTAGCGTCTAAAGCCTCTAAAAATTCCTCTGTATATAGGTAGTGTTCTCCATGATTGACTTTATTTCCATGAATACATACTGCTAAATCTTTGGTCATTTTACCTGACTCAACGGTCTCCACACAAACTCTTTCTAATGTTTGGCAGAAATTCATCAAAGCAGGATTATTATCTAATTTTCCTCTAAACTCTAATCCCCTCGTCCAAGCAAAAATAGAAGCGATGGGGTTTGTCGACGTAGGTTTCCCCGCTTGGTGATCACGGTAGTGTCTTGTTACCGTCCCGTGTGCCGCTTCAGCCTCCATTACTTTTCCATCTGGAGTGATTAAAACAGAAGTCATTAAACCTAACGATCCAAATCCTTGAGCAACCGTATCCGACTGAACATCTCCGTCATAATTCTTACATGCCCAAACAAAATTCCCATTCCACTTTAAAGCAGATGCCACCATGTCATCAATCAATCGATGCTCATAAACGATTCCCATAGCATCAAATTTCGCCTTGTAATCGGATTGAAAAATCTCCTCAAAGATATCTTTGAATCGACCATCATACTTCTTTAAAATCGTATTTTTTGTAGACAAATACAAAGGCCATCCTTTGCTTAAGGCCATATTGAAACATGAATGAGCAAATCCAATAATCGACTCATCGGTGTTGTACATGGTTAATGCCACACCGTCTCCCTTGAAATTATATACTTCAAAAGTTTGTGGCTCTCCGCCATCTTCAGGGGTGAATGAAACGGTCAACTTACCTTTTCCCTTAGTTACAAAGTCTGTAGCTCGATATTGATCGCCAAAAGCATGGCGTCCAATCATAATAGGCGCTGTCCAATTAGGCACAAGTCTTGGAACATTGGAACAAACGATAGGCTCTCTAAAAACGGTCCCATCTAAAATATTACGAATGGTTCCATTAGGCGATTTCCACATTTGCTTTAAATCGAACTCAACCACGCGCGCTTCATCCGGAGTAATGGTGGCACATTTAATCCCAACACCGTATTTTTTTATTGCTTCTGCAGCTTCAATCGTTACTTGGTCATTGGTCTCATCCCTATATTCAACACCTAAATCATAATATTTAATATCAACATCTACATAAGGCAAGATCAATTTATCTTTTATAAATTTCCAAATGATGCGAGTCATTTCGTCTCCATCAAGTTCTACGACTGGGTTGGCAACTTTAATTTTTTCCATTTTTTGTATTAATGTGTTTGGTCTTTTTTTTTATTTTAGGACGAACCTAAATAATCTTGCAAAGGTATACAGGATTCTTTTTTATTCATCGGAATTAGGTCAAATAATTTGAATATTTTTTAAGGTAAAAAGCGTAAATTGCAGACCATTTACAAGATTTAATGCATTATGTTTGAGAATTTAAGCTCCAAGATTACATCGGCCATGCGAACCCTGAAAGGGAACGGCCGAATTACTGACGTAAACGTTGCCGCTACCGTTAAGGAAATTAGGCGCGCATTAATGGATGCCGACGTTAACTACAAGGTAGCCAAGGAAATTACCGATCGAATCAAAGAACAGGCGCTAGGCCAAAAAATATTAATTTCCGTTGAGCCAGGCCAATTATTAGTTAAAATTGTTCATGAGGAATTGACCCAATTAATGGGTGGGGTTAAGCAAGATATTAATTTGAAAGGGGATCCTGCCGTTGTGTTAATTGCCGGACTTCAAGGTTCAGGTAAAACAACTTTCTCAGGTAAATTAGCCCAATACATCAAAAAAGGGGGACGAAATGTGTTACTCGTTGCCTGCGATATTTATAGACCTGCTGCCATAGACCAATTAAAAGTCTTGGGTGAGCAAGTAGGAGTGGAGGTTTACGCAGAACCCGAAAATAAAAGCGCGGTTTCTATTGCGGAAAATGCACTTTCCTATGCCAGAAAAATGGGCAAAAAAGTGGTTATTGTCGATACAGCCGGCCGTTTGGCTATCGACGAATCCATGATGAATGAAATCGAAG
>CANIYB010000061.1 GCA_947471105.1 Cytophagaceae bacterium | reverse complement strand
TTGCGGCTCTAAAAACTCAGGAGGATCCAAGACACTAAGTAGTAAAAAAGGAAGTTCAGGGAAAGGAGGCTTGTTGAAATTTGGCAAGGGATCTAAAGATGCTCCAGGAATTGCCAATGGTGAAATTGTAGCAACTAATCGCCGTGGTTGGACACAGCCTACTCCTTATGGAATGGTTTTGGTGCCATCCGGTAGTTACATGATGGGCCAAGCAGATGAGGAAATTTCCCGTGCTGGCATAAATTTCAATAAGCGTGTAACGGTGTCAGCATTTTATATGGATGATACGGAAATCACGAATCATGAGTACCGCCAATTCACAAATTCATTATTAAAAGATTCTGTTTCAGTCTTGGGAGAGGATAAAATCATGACGTCTTATTATCCTGATACCACGGTTTGGAATGCTGATTTTACATTTCATAATGGCGATCCAATGACGGAATATTATTTTTCTAGCCCAGCCTTTGATCAATATCCGATTGTAGGGGTGAGTTGGGACGCAGCCAAATATTTTTGCTTATGGCGTTCCAAAATGATGAATGACTATCGTAAAAAACAAAACATGTACATACTTCCTAGATTTGAACTTCCTTCTGAATCAGAATGGGAATGGGCAGCTAGGGGAGGAAGAGCTTCGGTTAAATATCCGTGGGGTAACCCCTACATTGCGAATGCCAAGGGCTGTTTGATGGCTAATTTTAAGCCTCATAGAGGAAATTATGATGCGGATGGGTATTCCTATACTGCACCGGCAAATGCCTATGATCCTAATGATTTCGGATTGTATAATATGGCTGGAAATGTGGCAGAATGGTGTGAAGATGCTTATGCAGATAACGCAGTCGCGATTACATGGGATTTAAATACGGTCAATAAAGATGCGGATGAGCCTAGAAAAGTAACTAGAGGAGGTTCTTGGAAAGATATCGCGTATTATTTGGAAACAGGTACTCGTGCCTATGAATTGCAAACAAGAAAGCGTTCATTTATTGGTTTTAGATGTTCTATGAGATATTTGGGACGTCCCAATATGAAATAATTTAATGATTGAAAACTCAAAAAAATAAATTGATCAAATGAAAGGATTAGAAAAGTCAATTAATGTAGTAGCTAGTTTTGGAGCTGCAGTCGTTATCGTAGGAGCCTTATTTAAAATTGTTCACTGGACAGGCGCGAATGAGATGTTGATGGTGGGTATGTTTACAGAAGCGGCTATTTTTATTTTATTTGGTGTTTTGTATTTACAGGCTAAACCTGACAAAGAATATAACTGGGAGAAAGTGTATCCGGAGTTAGCGGATGGTGCTCCTGCTAAAAGTTCCTCTTCAGCGGGTTTGTCGGCCTTAGCCAACTCACAAGGCCTAGGGGCTGATGTGGTGGAGAATTTAACAAAAAGCTTAAAAGGCCTAACAGATACGGCTAATAGCCTTCAAGAGATTTCAAAAGCGACGGGTGCAACTCAAGATTTCGTGAATTCATTAAATAGCTCATCTCAATCTTTGGGAGCCTTGAACAAAACGGTTGCGGATGCGACTACTTCTTTAAGTTCTATTTCGATTTCTTCTACTGAAGCGGCAAATTATGCGAAGCAATATGCGAAGGCTGGAGACCAATTAGCTTCATTGAATGCAGTTTACGAAACAGAAATCCAAGAAGCAAGTAAGCATTTGAAAGCGATCAACGGTTATTATGGCAATGTCAATGCGACGGTAGAGCAAATGGCTTCCACGCAAAAAGATGCTGAAAACTTCAAGTCAGAATTGGCTAAATTGAATGCGAACATTCAGGCATTAAACCAAGTTTATGGTAGTATGTTAACCGCTATGAAAGGATAAATTTATGGCAAGTTTAAAAGAAACACCCCGGCAGAAAATGATCGGGATGATGTATTTAGTATTAACTGCCTTATTAGCTTTACAGGTAAGTGATGCTTTATTACAAAAATTCAGCCTTTTGAATAGTTCGTTGGAAATTGCTAACCAGTCGGCAAGTTCAAAAAACAAAGGTGTTGTTCAAGGAATCGATGAAAGAATCAAAGATTTGCCTAACCCAGCTGCCTATGCGGATGTGTTACGTAGAGCGAATGATGTGAGGAAAATTTCGGATGCTTTAGTGAATCATTTAGATGGGATCAAAAGCAAGGTATTAGAAGCTGGAGGAGGGATTGATCCTGAAACAGGTAATATCAAAAATCCAAAAGAAGAAGAGAAAGTGTATGAATTGATGGTGGGTGGAAATAAAAATGGGGAAGCCTATAAATTAGTTCCTATGTTTAATTCCTATATCCAAGAATTAACTAAACTGGCCGATCCGGGGACTAAGTTTTCTCCATTGGCATTGGATGCCAAAGATGACCCTACGGTTAATCGCGATGGCAATCAGTCTAATAAGGATTTTGCTGAATTAAATTTTGCTCAAACACCGGTTCCAGCGGCATTGGCTTCTTTAAGTCAAAAACAAGCTGAAATTCGTCGCTACGAAAGTGATGTGTTAAACCAATTGGCTGCTAAAGTAGGAGCGAAGGAAATTAAATTTGACAAAGTTTTTGCTCAAGTTTCTGCCAATGCCAATACGGTGGTAGCCGGTATGGAATATCAAGCCGAAGTATTTATCGGAGCCACCTCATCAGGATTTACTCCTCGAATGAGTTATAATGGTTCTTCTATTCCGGTGGTTGATGGCCGTGGCCAAATTAAGTTTAAAACCTCAGGTGGTGGATATGATGGTAACGGAATGTCCAAAAAACAATATACCGCTACCGTTTCGTATATGAGTCCTGCTGGACCCAAAACAGAATCGATAACCAAAGATTATTTTGTGTTAAAGCCTACTTACAATATTGAAACGGCTACATTGCCAGCGCTTTATTTAGGTTGCGCAAATCGTTTAAGTGTGGTTTCCGCTGGATTAGGAGCATTATGGAATCCGTCGTTTAGTGCGGAAGGTGGAGAAGCGATCGCAGGTCAAAACCGTGGTAAGGTTACCATCGTTCCTTCAGCGGCTAATATTACATTGAATGTATCTAATAGTGGAACACTTTTAGGGAAAGAAACTTTCAGAGTTCGTCGAGTGCCTAGACCTGATGTGAAGGTGTTTGGAAATGGAGCTGAACTGGATGAGAAACGTGGGGCAAGTGCTACGGGATTAAGAAGTATTGATGCAAGAGCCATTGCGGATGAATCATTTAAGTCGACGAATCCTGAAGATGCCAACTTCCGAGTGTCGGAGCTTTATGTGGCTTTAGCAAGGGGGCAGCGAAAAATAGATGATGTGACTTTGCCTGGTTCAGGCTCAATAGCTAAATTGGCTTCTCAAGCGCAAGCGGGAGATCGTTATTATATTGAAATTAAGGGAGTACAAAGAAAAAATTTCAAAGGAACTGTTGAAACCATACCTTTCTCTATGGCTAAAAATATTCCCTTGAATTAAAAATAAGGTTTTATGAAATTATTTGGTAAATATTTGATGGTTTTGGCAGTTTTGATTTCCGTGCAAGTTCAGGCACAGGAGAAACCTCGTGTTCAAAACCCTAATTCAATTCGTCCAATCGATGAAGAGGATGTTCACTACAGAGCTCGTTTATGGCGCCGCATGGACTTGAACGAAAAAATTAACCAACCGTTTTTTTCCATTAATAATGAAATCTCTAAATATTTAGTGGAATGGGTGAAAGCAGGAGTATTGACTCCTTATAAAAATGATTCATTAACCGTTAAACTTTCAGCTGCGGCATTTGTCGAAAATTTGAAGATGGAAGAAACGACAGGTGATGGTGAATTATCTGAGGCTGAACGTGCAGCTGGATTTGGGGGAGAAGTAGCCAAAGATGCTAAAAAACCTGAAACTAAAGGAGGCGCAGGAAGTGATGACGGTTGGGGCGCCGGTGGTGCAAAAGCAACTGCAGCAACTGCCGAAGTAGCAACGAAAGACAATTTTGATGCGAAGGCTCCTATTTCAACTGTCGCCTATTATTTTCCTAAAGAACTTAGTATCATTGAAATTAAGGAAGATGCCGTGATTGATCGCAAGAGATCAAGATTATATTTTGATATTCAGGCTTTAACACTAATTGTTCCGGCGTCAAAAACAAAGGCGGGATTTGATAAAGCTGTGGCCTCATTTAGGTATAAAGATGTGTATAAGTTGTTCAGAAGTAATCCTGATTGTATTTGGTACAATTCTGAGAATGAAACTCAACACAAAAACATGGCTGATGCTTTTGATTTACGTATGTTTCAAGCACGTATCATCAAGAAAGGAAATGCAGAAAATAAGTATTTAACAGATATGTTTGAAGGAGAGAAAGAAGGCTTATTAATGTCCCAATTGCTGGAATATAAATTACTGGAATTGGAACACGATATGTGGGAAAATTAATAAAATAATTAAATAAAATGTAGGGATGTATAGCATCCCTTTTTTTATGTCATCAAAACTTGTTAAAGTATTATTCTTTGGATTATTTCAAGTTTAATTCTTGTTTAAATTCATTTTTTGAAGACTTAAATGTAAATTGCGGTCAAATAAGTATAGATTAAATATATGTCGTATCAACGCAAAACCAAAATTGTTGCCACAGTAGGTCCTGCCTCCGAATCCAAAGAATCATTAATTCAATTAGCGAAAGCTGGGGTCAATGTATTTCGATTAAATTTTTCTCATGGTACTCATGAAGATCATTTACAAAGATTACTGATGATCCGTGAAATAAGCAAGGAGCTAGATTTAAACCTAAGTATTTTACAGGATTTACAAGGTCCTAAAATCAGGACTCAATTAGTTGAGAACAATGGGGTGGTTTTAGAAGCAGGCAAACAATTAATTTTTGCCATGGATGAAAATTTATTAGGTACTTCTGAAAAAGTGGGAACTACATATACATCCATGTATTTAGATGTGAATGTGGGTGAGCGCATATTAATGGATGATGGAAATCTTGAAGTTAAAGTAATATCAATTGATCCAGTTAAAAAGGAGGTAGTCACTGAAGTAATTTATGGCGGTATCTTGAAGTCTAAAAAAGGGATAAATCTTCCTGGAACCAAGGTTTCTTTGCCTTGTTTGACACCGAAGGATGAAGCCGATTTGTATTTTGGTTTAGATCATGGAGTTGATTGGATTGCCCTTTCTTTTGTTCGTAAAGCGGCAGATATTTGGGATATAAAAGATAAAATAAAGGCATACGGTAAAAATACGCGTGTCATTGCTAAAATAGAGAAGCCTGAGGCGATTGACAATTTAGATGAGATTATAGAAGCAACGGATGCCATTATGGTGGCTCGTGGAGATTTGGGCGTGGAAATGGATGGTGCTGTGGTTCCTTACCTTCAACAGTTAATGGTTGAAAAGTGTACGGCTGCCGGAAAACCAGTTATTGTCGCTACGCAAATGTTAGAGTCAATGATTACGAACCCAGTGCCTACTCGGGCTGAAACATCCGATGTGGCCAATGCCGTTTTACAAGGTGCCTCGGCAACGATGTTGAGTGGGGAATCTGCCTCAGGTTCTTATCCAATTAAGGCTGTAGAAACCATGGCTCATATTCATGAGATTGTTGAGCAACAACAAAATGAATTGGAAATTATTCGAGGGGATGAAGCGGCTATTTATTTTAAAAATCACTCATTGGCGGGCCAACAAGTTGCCCTGACGGATCGTTTGATTGCTGGAGCATGCCGATTAGCCCGTGATTCTAAGGCTAAGGCCATTTTATGCATTACAAATTCTGGACATACAGCGTATAGACTTTCTGCTCATAGACCTAAGGCGGATTTGTTTGTCTTTACCTCGAACAAAGAATTAATGTCAACCATGGGTTTATTATGGGGTGTTAAAGTATTTTTCTTTGATCCTTCTGCAGACAATGTGGAACAAACAGTTGCCGCCATGGTGGATATGCTGAAAGGAAAGAAGCTATTATCAGCCGGTGATGTATTTGTAACTACTTTGTCAATTCCAGCGCATCAAGGAAAAAAAACCAATACGGTTCAATTGGCTACTGTTGAATAATTAGAGTTCAATCCCAGCATTTAACTCGATATGAAACGAAAGGAATCAAAGGTTAAACATTCGCTTTTAGTGATTTATTCCCTTTGGACTGCATTTTGGTTCATTTTGACCTTCTTACTTTTATATCCATTGATGTTTATCTTTCTTCAGAAATTATCATGGAGAAGGTATACACACCGACTAGTCCGGTTTTGGGGTCAGTTGTTTTTTCTTTTTGCAGGCATGCGAATTCAAGTAAAACATCATTACAAGCCAGATCGTAAAAAGGTATATGTTTTTTGCGCCAACCACTTCTCCTATTTGGATATCCCCTTAATGGTGGTGATCATCAAAAATTACTTTTCATTTATTGGCAAAACAGAAATTAAAAAAGTTCCACTCTTTGGTTACCTGTATGCGAGGCTTAATATTTTAGTCAATCGAAATGATCGCATGAGCCGAGCTACTTCCTTAGGTCGCTCAATTAAAGCCTTACAGGCAAAAAGAAGTATCATTATTTTCCCTGAGGGCGGAATTGTCTCTAAAGAATTTCCGATCATGGGTAGGCCCTTGATGGATGGCGCTTTCGTGATGGCCGTCCAGCAACAGGTTCCGGTAGTTCCCATCAGCTTTTTCAACAATCATTTATTGTTAAATGACCATAATTTTTTGCTGCGACCAGGGGTCATTAAAGTGGAAATTCACCCACCCGTGGAGACCTTGGGTTTAACGAATGAAGATGTACCTGTGCTGCGAGAGCGTGTTTTTGAGATGATACAAAATCCTATTTTAGCACATTATGGTATCGACGCACCTCAGTAAATACACCTTATTTTTATGGATATTTCTTCTTTCATGCAGCGCTGAAAAGGAACAAAATAAATTCGCTGATGCACCTAGGCCCAAAGGCTTTAACCGCATTGAATTACCTAATGCTTCTTATGTTCCCTTAGAGAAAGGGCATCCATTTGCCTTTGAAGTTTCTTCCTATGCAAAGGTTTTAAAGGATTCTGTTTCTTGGGCCGAACCTCATTGGCTCTATATTTATTATCCTCGCTGGGATGCTTTTATCCAATTGACCTATAAACCTCTGAATCAAAACACGAAGAAATTGTCAGCTCTGATACAAGATGCGTATACGCTCGCTTCCAAACATCAAGGAAAAGCTAGTGGAATTCAAGATTATGTGATGACTACTAGGTCTGGTCGAAAAGCTGGTTTAATTGAGTTAGATGGGGAAGTTGCCACGTCTTTTCAGTTTTATACGACGGATAGCACAAAGCATTTTTTGCGGGGGGCGGTATATGTTAAAACGGCTACGGCCAATGATTCTTTGGCGCCCATCATCCATTTTCTAAAACAAGATGCCATTCATTTGATTCAAACGCTTGAATGGAAATAGGCTATGTTCAGGCTTGTTGTTCCCCAATTCTTTCCGTTTCTTTGTTACCATGAGTGAAAATAATCCTCTTTTTGAAACGGAAGAATCGACAGTTTTTGTTGACGCACTTCTCCCTTTGCCTATCCCTAGGCATTTTACTTACCGCGTTCCTAGGATTTGGGCAGAGGTAGTCCAATTGGGCCTAAGGATTGTTGTGCCCTTTGGAAGTTCAAAAGTGCTTACGGCTGTGATTGTTTCCGTGCACCATCAACCTCCCAAGCAATACCAAGCAAAATATATATTAGAGATTTTAGATGAAGCTCCTTTAGTGACTGAATCTCAAATAAAATTATTCCAATGGGTGGCTGATTACTACATGTGTTACCCTGGGGAAGTATTTCAAGTGGCACTTCCAGCTGGTTTAAAAATTTCAAGTCAATCTAAAGTCCAAGCACATCCGGAATTCTCTAACCTTCAGGATTTAAATGAAAAAGAATTATTGGTTTATCAATCTGTGGTCGAAAAGGGTTCACTCAGTTACGATGAAGTCGCTCGGATCGCCGAAGTGAAAAGCCCTTATCACATCATTAAATCATTGGTTGGACATTCGGCCGTGTTAATTTTTGATGAACTTAAAGATCGGTACACACCCAAAGTCATTCGTAAAATCAGATTATGTTCCGCATGGACGAGTCAAGATAAAATTACGGAACTCATTAAATTGGTTGAGGATAAACCGAAACAAATACAAGTCTTACTCCATTACTTGAAGTTTATTCCAGTTTTGCGAGATCCTGAATTAAATATTAAGGGGCTTGAAAAGTCAAGTTTTTCTCAAGCGGGACTTTCAGAAAGCTCGCTTCAGACACTCATTAAAAATGGATATTTTGAAGTTTTCGAGGTAGTTATTTCGCGTTTTGGAGCTAATGAAGATGATTTTATCCCCAGTTCTTTTGACTTAAATGAAGCTCAAACAAAGGCCTATCAGTCTATTTTAACGCAGTTTCAAAAGAAGGATGTTGTTTTGTTGCATGGCATCACAGGAAGTGGGAAGACTGAAATTTATATTCGATTGATTCAGGAGGCCTTGTCTAATGGGGACCAAGTCTTATATCTGTTGCCTGAAATTGCACTGACGACCCAAATTGTTTTTCGACTTAAAAAGATTTTTGGGGATCAAGTAGGTATTTATCATTCTAAATTTTCGGATAACGAACGTGTGGAGGTTTGGAAGTCGATTGTCGAGGGTAAATATCCTTTTGTGGTAGGCGTTCGATCATCCGTTTTTTTACCCTTTTCTCGTTTAGGATTGATCATTGTGGATGAAGAGCATGAATCTTCATTTAAACAAGTGGATCCCGCTCCTAGATATCATGCGAGGGATGTGGCAATGGTTCTTGCCGCTCAACAAGGGGCCAAAGTTCTTTTAGGATCAGCGACTCCATCTTTGGAATCTTATTATCAGGCAAAACAAGATAAATATGGCTTGGTAGTTATTAAAGAACGTTTTGGCGCGGCCCAATTGCCTAAAATGGAGTTGATCGATACGAAATATGCCTACCGCATGAAGCAGATGAAGGGTGGATTTTCTTTGGATTTAATCGCTGTTTTACAAGAAAATTTTGAACAGGGAAAGCAAAGTTTATTATTCCAAAACCGAAGAGGTTATTCGCCTTATATTCAATGTCAAGATTGTGATTGGATCGCATCTTGTAATCAATGCGATGTTAGTTTAACCTATCACGCGCGTGACCAAGAACTACGCTGCCATTATTGTGGATACAAAGAAGGCTTGTTGACCCGTTGTGCTGCCTGTGGAAGCACAAACCTTAAAACCATGGGGTACGGGACTGAAAAGTTGGAGGAGGAGCTCCAACTCCATATTCCGGATGCACGGATCGGAAGGATGGATTTAGATACCACAAGATCTAAAACGGCATTTAATAGTTTGTTAGCGGAAATCCAATCAGGCAATATTGACATTTTGGTCGGGACTCAAATGGTGGCAAAGGGTTTGGACTTTGAGGGTTTATCTACTGTGGCGATTTTTGATGCAGATCGAATCATTAATTTTCCGGATTTTAGGGCCCATGAGCGTGGATTCCAATTAATCACCCAGGTGGCGGGTCGGGCTGGCAGGCGGGAAGTTCAGGGCCAAGTGTATATTCAAACGAATCAACCTACGCATCGACTTTTTCAATTCATATTGAATGGGGATTATGAATCCCTTTATTCAGAAGAAATTATTGAGCGTGAGGGGTATCATTATCCTCCATTTACTCGGTTAATTAAATTAACGCTTAGGCATTTAGATTCCATGGCCGTGGAAAAAGCTGCTTTTGAATTAGGCAGTATTTTAAAAGAAAATTTTGGTCATGGCCGTATTTTGGGCCCAGAGCGTCCTTTGGTCGAACGGATTCGAAATCAATATGCAATGGAGATCTTAATTAAATTAGAAAAGGGTGTTTCTCTTGCTAAGTTTAAGGAAAATTTACGTTCGATTTTGGACAAGGTTCAAACTACACCGGCATGCAAAGGAGTTCAAATAATACCTGATGTAGATTGTCTCTAATTACCTTTTGAAAACTACATCTTCGTAGGGTAATCTAAATCGGGGACCCCAGATACCTTCTTCGGTTCCTTTTCCTACGGCAATGATCATATTGACTTCAGCTCCAGAGGGAAGATCTAAAGCCTTTTTTACTCGAACAGCATCAAAGCCTTCCATGGGACAAGATTCTAATCCTTCGGCTGCAATGGATAACATAAACGTTTGAGCAGCTAATGCACAGGATTTATGTGCCATAACGCGCTGGTCTGCCTCTCCTCCAAAACGCATGAAAGGTTTTCTCATTCCCATCCATATGCAAATGCATTTGCGAACAAAAGTGAAAATGCCAAAGGGGTCTTGTCGATATAAAAGAGGCATTAATTTTCCATAATAATCTAAACCTCTTTTTTCCATTTTGGAGGGTTCTTTGCCTTGTAAAGATTCTTTAATTCGACTCAGATTCCATTGGGCCCTTGATTTCCACAAATCTTTTCTGGTAACAAAAACGAGTAGATGTCCTGGGTTTTTGGCTGCTGACTGACCTAAACATAAAGCGTGAAATTTCTCTTTTTCTTCAGGACTTTGGATCCAGT